>JBBSBT010000412.1:0-3630 GCA_038250985.1 Bacteroidales bacterium | reverse complement strand
TCCACCTCATTAACAGTGAGCGAAATCATCGATCAGACGGGTTTTAACAGCAGGGCGCATTTTTATGATCTCTTTAATAAGGCTTACGGATGCTCTCCTTCGGAATACCGTCAGAAGATAAAAATGCAAGAATAGGGCAAGGGCGGAACAGAACTACTGCTAACTTTTAAAGATCTTTCGCTTTTACTTTAACTATCTTGCCTTTACGTGAAATTACGAGAAAACTATCTTCTTTTTGCTTTGCTGCCAGCAAGCGATGGTATGCAAGATCAATTCCCTGCAGGATTTTTGAACGTAAATCCTTAACATTTTCTTTTGTCATCGATCTATAATTTGGTTAAAAAGGATATAACCCCTTTTGCAGTTTCGTCAGCGTTAACAAACTCTTTACAATTAAGCATTTCAGGCAATAAGGTATATGATGCTGTTGTCTTTCCAGCTCCGTTACAACCTGAAATTATATAAAGATTGGGCATTACTTACTATTTTCAACAAAGATAAAGCTAATTAGTTATACCAGGCATAGTTGCTTTTGCAAGTTCACTATTTTGGACTAAACTCATTTTATGATATTCATAACTCCTGACATCTCGCAAAGTGAAAACGCAGTTTTTTATATGTCATTCTTTAAATGGCAATTCATATTTCGGTGCGCTGCACCTTTTCGAGAATCCTGCATTACTCTGCTATAAATATTCCGGTGCTCTGCACCTGATTTTCACAATGACTTTTTTTGAAAAGCCGCAGAGCGGCGAAATATTTATAGTTTTGAATATCAAATGAATACAAAGGTGCAGCGCATCGGAATATTTTCCGGATCTTTCCTTAAATTCCATATGTGTACATGAAAAATAAAGAATTGATTTTCCGCATATTATAAAAGATGAATTCGCAAACATGCTTGTTAATTTATTAATCCGAAAATTCCGCACATTCAATCTGCTTCTATATTTCATAATTGATTGATCCTGAAGAACCGGGTCAGGAGTTTTGATATTAAGATTACTTTTAAAACAAATCGTTAGTTCATTCTTGCAAAACTATGATTTGGTAAATATTCTACTAGTCGAACTTATTTCATTCATGAGATTCAGCTATAGAAGATAAAATAAGCTTTTGAAATGAAAATGTCATAATCTATTAGGATAAACTCCATTTTAGGAACCTGCCGGACAAGATAGGGAACAGAGCGGACACCTTTTAGCTGCTGCGATATTAAATTTGTGATACCCAAAAATCACATAATGGATATCGCTATACGCTTCCCTTCTAATCCTCTTCTTCGTCCTGCTGATTTAAAACCAGGAATTAAAGGAATGGAGATTGTATGCCTCCTCAACCCGGGGGTGTTTCAATTCGAAGGGAAAATATGGCTCTTGTTACGTGTTGCCGAAAGGCCCAAACAGATAGAAGGTAAAATCAGCTTTCCTGTTTATAATACTAAAGGTGAAATTGAAATACTGAGTTTCGATAAAAATGATCCTGACCTGGATGCATCTGATCCGCGGATTATAAATTATAAGAAGAAGGATTACCTGACTACTCTTTCGTACCTGAGGCTGATATGCAGCGACGACGGTATTACATTTTACGAACCCAAAGACTATCCTCCAATTTTTGGAAAAGGGAAACTCGAAACATTCGGTATTGAAGACTGCCGGGTTGCTACCATGGAGGATGGATACTGCCTTTCGTTCACCGAAGTATCGGAGTTTGGTGTTGGGGTAGGACTTATTCGCACCACCGACTGGAAGAACTTCAGCCGCGAAGGAATGATTTTTCCTCCCCACAATAAGGACTGTGCCCTTTTTGATGAAAAAATAAACGGGAAATATTTTGCATTACATCGCCCCAGCAGTCCTGAACTTGGTGGAAACTATATCTGGCTGGCTGAGTCGCCCGATCTTATTCATTGGGGACAACATAAATGCATAGCCACTGTACGTCCCGGCATGTGGGATTCGGCACGTGTGGGTGCCGGCGGAGCTCCAATCAGGACGGAAAAAGGCTGGCTCGAAATTTATCACGGTGCCAATAAAGATCACCGGTATTGTCTTGGTGCCCTGCTGCTCGATATCAACGATCCATCCAAAGTGTTGGCCCGGAGTATCGAACCTATCATGGAACCCATCGAAACTTACGAACAAACCGGATTCTTTGGCAATGTAGTGTTCACAAATGGGCATTATGTAAAAGGGGATAATATTTATATGTATTACGGTGCAAGTGATGAAGTGATCTGCGGCGCCAGGTTATCGATTAAACGAATTTTGGAAACACTGAAAGCATAAGGAAACTCAACAAAGTTAAATCAAGTAACCCAATTTGATAACAGCCATTGTATGAAGAATAAAATTTTAACAGAGTTTCGCTTTTTTATGTCAATGCCCAGGGATATGCGCCTTGTGCTTATTACCAATATGATTTACGCATTTGTTATTCCCATTATTGACATATTTGTTGGTGCCTACATTATGCGCAGCTCCAATAACCCATCGATGGTAGCAGTTTACCAGTTATGCGTTTACACGGGAATCCCCTTTGCATTTTTAATTAACGGATTTTTACTGAATAAATTCAATATATCGCATCTATACAGTTTTGGAATGCTGCTAAGCGGTGTTTCCATGATTTTTATGATGACACTCAGTAATATAGACATGATAGGAGTATCCATTGCCGGATTTATAATGGGTGGTTCATTTGGTTTCTTCTGGGCAAACCGCGATTTCCTGACCCTCGATACCACAAACGATTCGAACAGAAATTACTATTACGGTGTAGAGACGTTCTTCTACACCATAACATTTATAATAGTGCCAGCCGTTGTTGGCTGGTTCCTGATAAAAAGCACTTCCTTGAACTGGTTTGGCGGAAGCATACAGGGGGCCTACAAGGTGGTAACGATGATAGTGCTTCTGCTCACTATTATGTCCAGTATAGTAATCCATCTGCATCGATTCAGGAATCCCAAGCAGAAGAAGTTTCTTTACCTGCATTTCACGAGGCTATGGAAGAAGATGCTCATGCTTGCTTCCCTTAAGGGGATGGTGCAGGGTTACCTGGTTACAGCACCGGCTATTCTGATCATGACTTTGGTTGGCAATGAGCAGGCGTTAGGTACTATCCAAAGTATTAGTGGGATACTGACTGCTTTCCTACTGTATTTCCTGGGAAGAACAACAAAACCAAAACATAGGATTTACATTTTTGCTGCTGGCATGACCATTTTTCTCATAGGTGCTCTTACCAATCAAATACTGTTTTCGGCCATTGGGGTAATTGTGTTTGTTCTGTGTAAAGTACTGTTTATGCCCTTGCATGATATTGCCTACTTCCCTATTCAGATGCAGGTAATAGATATCCTGTCGGTAAAGGAGAACCGAAGCAAGTACGCATATATCTTCAACCATGAGTTTGGATTGTATGTGGGCCGTTTCTTCGGGCTTGTTCTGTTCATTGGCCTGGCCTTCTACGTTTCTAAAGATTTCGCACTAAGGTATTCACTTGTGATCGTTGCGCTTATTCAGATGCTCGCCATTCCGCTTGCCAAAAACATTATGAAAGATTCTTACCAAAAAGAAATATGAAATACCCAGGCACAATAGTTCTGATCCTTGCATTGATGCT
>JBBSBT010000411.1:0-3637 GCA_038250985.1 Bacteroidales bacterium | reverse complement strand
TGGAACAAACTGAAAGCCAAAACCAAGGCCCGTGTCAAAGATATCGCCCGCGACCTGATTAAACTGTATGCCGAACGACGTGCTGCCAAAGGTTTCGCGTTTACACCCGACACTTACCTGCAGCACGAACTCGAAGCTTCCTTTATTTATGAAGATACTCCCGACCAGGTAAAATCCACTCTTGATGTAAAACGCGATATGGAAGCCGATCATCCTATGGACCGGCTGATATGCGGTGACGTAGGTTTTGGTAAAACGGAAATTGCCATCCGGGCCGCCTTTAAAGCGGTGGCCGATAGCAAACAGGTTGCTATTCTTGTTCCTACTACGGTGCTGGCAGTACAACATTTCAAAACATTTTCCGATCGGCTGAAGGACCTGCCTTGCCGTGTCGATTATATCAACCGTTTTAAAAGCACACAGCAGCAAAATCAAACCCTTAAAGAACTGGAAGAAGGCAAGACTGATATTTTGATAGGAACACACCGTTTGCTGAGTGCCGATGTCAAATTCAAGGACCTTGGGTTGATGATTATTGACGAAGAACAGAAATTTGGAGTATCGGCAAAAGAAAAGCTTAAAAAACTCCGTGTCAACGTCGACACACTTATACTTACGGCAACACCTATTCCGCGCACCTTGCAATTTTCGATGATGGGTGCCCGCGATATGAGCATTATCAATACGGCACCTCCTAACCGGTACCCGGTACAAACTGAAGTGCATGTTTTTAATGAAGATATCGTGCGTGATGCAATCAGCTACGAATTAGCAAGGGGCGGCCAGGTGTTTTTTGTAAATAACAGGATACAAAACCTGATGGACCTGGCGGGCATTATTCAGCGGCTGGTTCCTGATGCAAGGGTAGGAGTGGGCCACGGCCAGATGGACGGGCATAAACTCGAAAAAGTCATGCTGGGTTTTGTGGAAGGAGATTTTGATGTGCTGGTAAGTACAACGATTGTTGAGTCCGGTTTGGATATTCCTAACGCCAATACAATTATTATTAATGATGCACATCATTATGGACTGAGCGATTTGCACCAGTTGCGGGGTCGTGTCGGACGTTCGAACCGAAAAGCATTCTGTTACCTGCTGGCTCCGCCTTTATCGGTATTAAGTGATGAAGCAAGAAAACGGCTTAAAGCTATTGAGGAATTTGCAGATATTGGCAGTGGTTTTAATATCGCTATGCGCGATCTCGATATCCGTGGCGCCGGAAATATTCTGGGTGCGGAACAAAGCGGTTTCATTACGGAAATTGGATTCGAAATGTACCAGAAAATTCTAGACGAAGCCATGCACGAACTGAAACTATCCGAATATTCCGAATTATACAAGGACGAAATGGATGCTGAATTTGTGCGTGAATGCCAGATTGAAACCGACCTCGAAATCCTGATACCCGATCATTATATCAGCAATATAACTGAAAGATTAAGCCTGTATAAGGAACTCGACAGTCTTGAAACGGAAGAAGGGCTCCTGGCATTCCAGGAACAGTTGATTGATCGCTTCGGACCGGTTCCGTCCGAAACACAGGAATTGCTGAATGCAATCAGGTTGCGACGCCTGGCAAAGGCAATTGGAATTGAAAAACTTATATTGAAAAACCAATTGATGACCGCGCATTTTCTGAGCAACGAAGCCTCTCCGTATTATCAAAGCGAGATATTTACTGCAGTGCTGAAGTACGTTCAAACCCATGCTGCTTCCTGCCGTATGAAAGAAGGCTCAGGGAAACTTACCATCACGTTTCAGAAAGTTAATAATATTTCGGATGCACTGAGGGTGTTGATGGATTTCAAGATTGATGAGTTGATTTAACTAAGATTTGAAATTTTACTGAAAAACTCTTCAATATTGAAAACTGTCCGTTTTTAGTTCTCCCCTTTTTAAGGGGAGATGTCCGAAGGACAGAGGGGTAAATTAAGAAAGTAATTTTTACCAGATACTTCTGAAAAATCAGAGAATCGAAAATTCAACTTTACCAGATTCTTATCTAAGTACATCCGAATTGAACTATTACCTTTCAAATCCATTTTATTAATACAAAGACACTGGCTAAATAACACAAAGATCACCATGATCAGAAACAGATTCATCTTACTCATAACAGCTTTACTTTTTTTGCTGCCAGGCCTTTCGAAAGCACAGCAAAAATGGATGGTTTATTTTAAAGATAAGCAGCACCTCGACTTTAATCCATATACCTATTTTGATTCAAAAGCTATCGATCGGCGTATCCGGACCGGAATACCAGTTGATGATCCCACCGACTGGCCGGTAAGCGAAAAATATGTGAACGAAATAACATTGATGGTTAATGATGTACTTATGACAAGCCGTTGGTTTAACTCTGTTGCTGTTGAAGCAGATGATATGCAGATCGGTACTATAAAGCAATTTCCGTTTGTACGTGATGTGGAATGGATTGAGCCATCCGAACTGCTGATCACAGGCAGGGATGAATACGATACGGCAGTAACTGTAAATGAATCACAAATCCTCCGTGGACAGCTCGAAACATTGGGAGTGGATGCCTGGAGGAAAGCCGGAATAGATGGCAAAGGGCTCCGGATTGCCATACTGGATGTGGGATTTGAAAATGCAGATAAAGTGCCGGCTTTTGATCAGATACGTAAAGAAAAACGACTTATTGCAACCCGCGATTTCACCAGCCGGAAATACAGTGAAAATGTATACTACAGCAACGGGCATGGTACCGAAGTGTGGTCGTGTATTGCCGGTAAGATCGGTGACATTCAGATAGGCCTGGCTACCGGAGCCGAATTCCTGCTAGCCAAAACCGAAAAAAGCTCCGAAAAGTATTCCGAGGAACTCAACTGGCTTGCCGCTGTTGAATGGGCGGATAAAAGTGGGGCTGATATCATCAACAGCTCGCTGGGGTATACGGCAAACCGGTATTTCAACTGGCAGATGGATGGCAAAACCACATTTGTTACAAGGGCTGCCAATCTGGCTGCACGCAAAGGTTTGCTGGTAGTTAATGCCGTAGGTAACGATGGCGACGGGAAATGGCACTATATGGGGGCTCCGGCCGATGCGGACAGCGTGCTTTCAATCGGGGGAATTGATCCGGCTACAGGTTTTCATACCGGGTTCAGTTCCTATGGACCTACTTCCGATAAACGGATGAAACCCAATGTGGTCGCCTATGGGCATGTGATTGCTGCGGCTCCTGCAAGGCTTTTATCCACACAGGGTACTTCGTTTGCATCGCCGCTGGTAGCCGGTTTTGCGGCATGTGCATGGCAATCCAACCGGACACTTACCAATATGCAGCTTTTCGGAGAAATAGAGAAATCAGGGAGCCTGTATCCCTATTTCGATTATGCCCACGGTTATGGTATTCCGCAGGCCTCTCATTTTCTGAGCAAGGAACAAGTCCCGGCCTCACCTGCATTCCGGGTTGTTGAAAACGGCGATAGTATTACAGTTATAGTTAATAAGGTGTTTACTGATGTGTCTTCCAATTCAGAATCAACAGAATACAAAGCCCGTGAAGGAATTAGAAAGTCCCCTGCCGATGGGAATGAATATCTCTATTACAATATCATGAATAAAGCAGGAGTACTTGATAGCTATTATGTTCTGGATGTTATGCAGCCGAAAG
>JBBSBT010000410.1:0-3637 GCA_038250985.1 Bacteroidales bacterium | reverse complement strand
GAGGTATTTGGCAGAGAATTTGCTTTCAACGTTTTTTTTAAGTTATATTTTTTTTCTAAAAACCGCTTTCGTCTTTTCAATCGTACAGGACTTGGAATTAGTTATGTTAATCGTAAATTCGATCTTCAAAACAACTATCTTAATGTAGCAGTAGGATCTGGTTTTAACATTCACTTTAATACCAGAATTGGGGCGAACTACGCATTATCAGATAAAATTAACCTTAATAGCGGACTTTCATTCGATCATTTTTCAAATGCAAATACAAATGAACCTAATTTAGGTATTAATTATGTTACCGGATATGTAGGCTTAGGTTATAGTTTAGGCAAAAAAAGTGAGAAGCAAATACATGAAATAAAAGCTCATGTTAAAGAAAATACCTTTGCGTTCTTTGCAAGTATTGGAGGTAAACATAACAGAGCACTTACTTCAAACTATTTCTTAACATCTTCTTATTCGTTTGAATTTAACAGATCCTTTACCCGAAAGTTTCACTTTGGAATTGGGAGTGATTTATTTTACGATTCTTCTGTTGAAGAAAGCATGAAAAAAAACTCCCAGGACTACAAAAATTCTGATAGATTTCAAACAGGTATTCATCTGTCACAATCTATTGTTTATGATAAGCTTAGCATATCAATTCAGGAAGGTATTTATTTGTTACTGACAGAACAAGTGGAAAACCATCTAATGTATAATAGAGGTATAGTACAATATCAAGTCAACGATCACTTTTTAATTCGCCTTGCCATGAAGTCTCATTTATTTATTTTGAGTTTCCCGGAAATAGGTTTCGGATATAAGTTTTAAATATGAAAAAGCAAATTATCTTATTGTGCATCTTATGTTTAGTTCTTTCTTGTAAAAAAGAAATAATTAACAAAAGTCGAATTTTAGTGGTAGAACCTTTTGAACAAATAGAATTAAATGACGCTTTTGAGGTTTTTTTAACCGAAGGGAATAACTATTCGATTGAAATTATTGGTGATGAAAAAATGATAGAATATGTTGATTTAAAAGTTGAAAATAATATACTTGCCATAGAAAATAAAAGAAAAGTAAAATGGATATCGCCTACAAAGAATAAAATACAGATATATGTAACTTCACTGCCATTAAAAAAAATTACGGCAGATGAAGGTTGTAATATTCAAACATTGAGCCCTATAACATCAACAGAATTTGGTTTAATCTTAACAGGAAAATCAAATCAGGCGAACCTTGAATTGAATGGTAACATATTTTACTACTGGAATAACTTTCCGACAGGAGGGAAGCTTACATTATCAGGGAAAACGGAAGTACTTAAGATTTGGAATTTTGCTATCATGTCTGTTGACGCAAAAAACCTGATTTCAAAATATGCAATTGTTGAAAATAGTTCTAAGGGCGATTGTGAAGTGACCGTATTAAATAAACTGGAGTACAAAATTAGTGGAGAGGGAAATATTCAGTTATATGGAGAACCATCAGAAATTATCGAAAACGGTTTATTTTCATCTGGTCGGTTAATTCAGCATTACAATTAGCTGACACAAAATAAACGCTATCAGAACAAGCGTTTATTCAAACCGTTAAAAGTGCTTAAGTTTCTAAAACAACATATCTTTGTAAAGGAAAATTTCAAACTACCCAAACGTAGTGGAGCGAAATTTGAAACCCTGCTTGCACATGGTAAGTCTTAACCAAAAACAGAATGATCACTTTTCCCAATTGTAAAATTAACCTGGGTCTTTGGGTAACTGAGCGCCGGCACGATGGCTATCATAATATACAGACGGTTATGCTGCCTGTACCCTGGTGCGATATACTGGAAATTGTGCCTGCAAATACTGACGAAACTACGCTTGCACTAACAGGCCTTCAAATTGAATCGCCGGTTGAGAATAATCTATGCTACAAAGCCTGGCGTTTAATGGCTGATAAATACAATATCCCGCCGGTATCCATTCACCTTCATAAAGTTATTCCATCCGGGGCCGGCTTAGGCGGAGGTTCGTCGGATGCATCCTTTACCTTACGGATGCTGAATTCCTTGTTCAACCTGAACCTGGATAATGAAATCCTTCGTTCACTGGCTGTACAGCTGGGGATGGATTGCCCGTTTTTTATTGAAAATATACCGGCGCTTTCAACCGGCCGGGGCGAATTTTTGAAACCGGTTTCACTGAATCTGGACGGCTATTACATTGTAATTGTTAAGCCTCCGGTTCATGTGAGTACAGCAGCCGCTTTTTTAGGAATTAAACCGGTATTCAGAGAAAAATCAATTGCTGAGCTTACTTCATTGCCATTACAGGAATGGAAAAAGGTATTACACAATGATTTTGAAGACAGTGTTTTTGAATTGTATCCTGAAATTGAAGATATCCGGAATTTACTTTACAGGCAGGGTGCAATTTATGCTGCCATGAGCGGGAGCGGATCGGCAGTTTTCGGACTGTTCGATGAGGAGCCGAAACCTATGGATTTTCAGGAATGTGATATTTTTCAGACATTACTTGGGCGCCATCTTTAAAAGTATAATGGCAATAATGGAGTAAATAATGTTTGGAATCCATAAAGCTATTGAGGCGGGAAGGTTACCGAAAATAGCAAATACCGATGATACCTGGAGTAAAAGTATAAAGGTAAAGGCAATGCCAATGCCCATGCCCAGGTGCATCCCGATTCCGCCCCTCACTTTGCGGCTCGACAGCGCTACCCCGATAAATGTAAGAACCAGATTAGCAAAAGGGAAGGCGAACCGTTTATTTTTTTCGAGGTCAAATTGACCGGTTAACGTACTCCCACGCATTTTTTCCTGTGCTATAAACTTATTTAACTGGTTGTAAGTCATCATTTTGGCATCCTCTATATCGACCTTGAAATCGGCAGGGCTGAATGCCATAGTTGTATCCATTTGAGTTCCCTTGTTAATGGTTTCACCATTAGGCCCGATTTTACGGGTTACGTAATTGGTCATTTTCCAGAGATTCTGAATGCTGTCCCAGGTAATCATATCTGCTTTCAGTTTGAAAGACATACCCGTGCTGTCAAATTTTTCGAGGCTGAACCTGTATCCAATATTCCCAACGCTGTTAAAATTTTCAACATAAATATAAGTTCCGGGTTGGAGCTGCATGTGCAGGTTCATTTCATTCGATTTGAACGGGTTTTTAATGTATTGCTTTTCGAAGGCCCGCAAATCCCGGTTTGTAAACGGAATCACATAATTCATAAGCGCGAATGAAAGTACAGTCAGAAAAATCCCCGAAAGCAGGTAGGGTAACAGGAAACGTCGGAAACTTATACCGGCATTAAGTATAGCCACAATCTCTGTGTTTGAGGCCATTCGTGAAGTAAAGTAAACTACCGCGATAAAAGTGAACAAGGAACTGAACATGTTCACGAAAAAAGGAATGAAATTAAGATAATACTGAAAGATAATGGCGTGTAGCGGCGCATCCTTTTCGATAAAATCATCAATCTTTTCCGAAATATCGAAAATAATAATGATAACCGTGAGCAAGATTATGGCATAAAAGTATGTCCCCAGAAACTTGCGGATTATATAAATATCAATTTTTTTTAGTCCTAGCACCTCGTTTGGCCGTATTTATTGGATTCGCATCACTGATGTTCCTGCCCGAAT
>JBBSBT010000409.1:0-3642 GCA_038250985.1 Bacteroidales bacterium | reverse complement strand
AATTGATTCTACCTGGATAGTTTTAATCAGCATAAAACCGTAAGCGTAGTCGTCCAAGCCTGTTTTGCTTATAACTGTTCTTACACTTCCTGTTGTACCAATAGGGTAGGTATCACCAACTTCTGAATCATATTTAACAATTATACCTGCACCGGGTCCTGTCAGGCATTTGATACCACCAGTTGTTTGTTGCATTTCCATATTGGTTATTGAAACTGTATTTCCCACAATAGTAACTCCCGGAAAATTAGCCACCATATTTTTGAGTAATGAGTTTGTAACTGTAGCCGAAGCTGTGTAAGATGAAACTCCGTCCTTTAGGGTTTTAATTGTTGCCGTAAAATTACTCACCCCTGCAATAGGAGCAGAGCTTGATTCGACTTTAACCCCTGCCTCAGCCATAGGTGATGTGTCGCCGGTCAATTCGGTCGGATCGTCCTTCTTAAGTAGTTTCTCACAAGAAAAACATGACAAGAGAATCGTTGCACTAAGAACAAGAACTAGCAGTTTTTTCATAATCAGAGATTTAATGAGCATTAAATATTAATAGATATATGATATATACAAATATATGTTAAAATTTTTTAATCACAAATTTTTCTTAAAATAATTTTCCATCAATAAACAATTGGCCGGAAATAGCAGAAAATGATAAAGCCTGAAAAATTTATTTCCGGCTTCATAAGATAAAATAATATATTATCAATTAACCTATAGAGAGAAAAATATGTCTTTTTTTAGCAGCAGTACTTCGTGAAATTAATTTATACGCCCCAACCGAAAATTCTCTCCGGTGAATTGTTTGTTCCAAAGATGAAGAATCCGGCCTCCTTTCACTGCTTCGAACCATGCATTGAACTGCGAAACTTTCCCATTCTGATCCGTCGTAGATACATCCCAATTGGTAGTCAGATAGCTCCCGATTTCTTTTTCTTTCGAATAACCGCCATTTGAAACAGATTTTACATCCGTGTTATATTCTGTACTATTCACAAAGGTGTATTTCAGGTTCGAAACCGTTATGTTCATTCCTGCATAATTGCCCGACTGTACATAGTAATACTGGGTAAAAGCGCCACCACCCTCCTGCCAGGTTCCGATAAGATCGTTCGTTCCTAACGCAAATTTGTTGAAACTGTACATGTTTTCAATGGATTCGATAGTCTGAAATTTTTGCTGGAATTCGGCTGAAGTATTTGAAATAACTTCATACCCGTAAGCTACCCCGTTTACAACCTGGACCAGGAAACTTACAAACTTTGTTTTCCCTGTTGCTTTTTCGGTAACATCCGCCTGCAGATAATTGTACGGGAAATTGAGAGCGCTGTAATTGTACGGATAAAGTTTAATAACCGTATAACGGCTACCGGCAAGTAATGTCCAGCAATTATTAATAATATCCATTCGAAGTGCATCGGTTAATATGACACCATAATGCAGCAAAACTGTTGTATTTGCTTCACTTATTTCAACAAAATTATCCTTTATCGTGGCATTCCATCCTTCATTGAAATTGGTTGTGGAATATGTGTACCCGGTAAAAACACCGGGTTTTTCAGGCACATCCTGTGAATCCTTCTTACAGGATGAAAAAAGAACAGGCAGCAAAATCGCAATCGTTACTAAAAATTTTAAATTAATAGTCTTCATAGGTTTTAGCATTGCATGACGTAAATTAAATACTTGATTAAAGAGTTCCGTTTTTAATCGGGTTTCTGATATAAGCCAGTGAAACTGCGAATTAAACCAAATCCCTATTTACCAGATATAATAGGTTACAAATATAGAATGATGAATATGTTTGCGCAATCCTCTAAAAACAGGATTTTTCATTTATTTCCGGTTTGTGTTTAAATCGTAAAAAGAGTATTCCATTTCAAAATGGCTGATGCCTTCCCTTTATCAAACATACCCTGTTTATGCAATTAGCTGTTCACAGTCCGCACCAATGTTTGAGAACACCTTACGCCATGTCCGGAAATTGACGCATGCCCAGCCACTGCCCAAGTGCCTTTAGCGGACTCCTGGTAATATTGGTTTGAAATTAAAAAAAATAAGACCAAGATTTCGGCCCGCATGTTCAGACGGAAAAATAATTCTGACACATGAAATTAAAATACTGATTTCAAATTTCTAATTTTTTTAAGTCTAATATTCTGAATTTCATCTAAATATCAAATTTTATGATCGAAATCAGTAATTAAAAAATTAAAAAAAATAACTGAGATTCAGAAACTAATCCTCAAAAGTAGGTTTAATAACAATCCCGTCGTAGCGCTTTTCAACATCACCGCGATAGGTAATAATCAGGAAAGGGGTTCCGTCCTTATTGAATACTATCCAGTCGCCCTCGCGGCTTCCATTCAGATAATTACCCTGGTCTTTATGTTTTCCTGAAGGCCAGTACCAATTTACTCTTCCGTTCAGGTTATCATCAATATAATCGCCTTCAAAACGCAAGGTTCCATCCGCATAAAAGGATTTCCATTTACCGAAACGGGCACCACCTTTATAACTTCCGGTTTCACTATACGTACCAAAATCATATACCCATTCTCCATCTTCGACGCCTTCCACATACTGTCCTTTTACGATCAACCGTCCGGTTTCATCGTGTTCCTCGTACTCACCCTCTTCCATGCCGCCAATATACGATTGTATCCGCCTGATGCTTCCATCATCGAAATACCATCGCCAGGTTCCATCCAATAAACCTGATTTGGTATATTTACCTTCCGATTCAAGCTTACCGTTTTCAAAATAATATTTCCAGTTGCCAACCGGTTTGCCTTTTGAATAGGTTCCTACCGAACGCAGGGTTCCATCTGTATAATATTCATGCCAGGCTCCTTCCTTTATTCCTTCCTCATCAACAATTCCTTCGCCGGTAAGAGCTCCTTTTGTGAAAATATAACCTGCTGTAATTTGTCCTTCTTCGTTGTATTCGCGACGCACACCTTCGGGCACATCACCATTATAACTGGCAACCGTTTTAACTTTACCGCTGGGATAATAATCCGTTTTTATTTTAAGGCTTGTAAGTTCGGGGGCTTCAACCTGTTCAACATCATTAACATATTTTTTAACGGTTAACAAACTTCCGTTTTCATCATATTCTTTAAAATAACCGTTCCTTTTATCATCTTTAAATACCCCTTCGAGTTTTACGATATTGCTATCATAAAAATATTTCCATCGTCCTTGTTTTTGTCCTTTGCTGTCCTTGCGGTTAATACGCTCGCGGCTTACAAGGAAACCTCTTTTATATTCCATATATGTAATAACATTACCTTCCTCATCAAGTTCACGGGCAACTCCGTTCTCGAGCCCTTCAACAAAATTGATCACCAGCCGCACTTTTCCATCCGGGTAATAATACGTGGTAGGACCTTGCTTTATGTCGTTTACATAATTTTCGGAAGTAACTTCACCTTGCCTGTACGTAGTTTTTAAACCATTTTTTTTATCCCTGGCATAGGTAATTGATACAAGGAGTCTCGCCGAATCATCATAGAATTTCCAAACGCTGTCGAGCAGGAAGTTTTTACGGTTTCCTTCTGATTTTATCAGCCCGTTTTCATAGAATGTTTTCCAGTATCCGTCAGGTTTTCCTTCGCGCATGGTTCCTTCGCTCGAAAGTTT
>JBBSBT010000408.1:0-3646 GCA_038250985.1 Bacteroidales bacterium | reverse complement strand
CTTTAAATGACATCGATTGAAAGTGTTATGCTGTTCTCAATGATTATTTATCCGATGCTGACTTACCAGCTTTACGTTTCAGTACTTCGCCTACAAACTTGATACCTTTTCCTTTGTATGGTTCAGGTTTGCGCAGCGACCGAATTTTTGCCGCTACCTGGCCGATAAGTTGTTTATCGTGCGATACCATTGTAATAATGGGGTTCTTTCCTCTTTCGGTTACTGCTGTTATCTGAATTTCAGTCGGCAGTTCAAAAAAGAAGTTGTGTGAATATCCCAGAGCAAGCTCCAGAGTCTGACCTACAACAACAGCTTTATAACCTACGCCTACCAGTTCCTGTTGAACGGTGAAGCCTTCGCTTACCCCTTTAACCATATTGAAAAGCAATGAGCGATACAGTCCATGCATCGATCTGTGACGCTGTTGTTCGGTAGGGCGCTGCACAAGCAGCTGACTATTTTCGACCTTTACTGTAATATCCGGATCAATTTGTTGTTTCAGTTCGCCTTTGCTGCCTTTTACGGTAACGAGGTTCTTGTCTGATACTGTGATTGTAACTCCGGAAGGAACCGTAATCGGTAATTTTCCAATTCTCGACATTCTTCTATCCTCCTTTATATTAGCTAACGTAACAAATTACTTCGCCGCCAACGTTATTGTTTTTAGCTTCCTTGTCTGTCATCAGTCCATGTGATGTGGACACGATGGCGATACCCAGACCGTTGAGTACACGGGGAAGAGTATCCTTACCCACATAACGGCGTAACCCTGGTTTACTAACTCTTTCAATCTGCGTAATAGCTGATTGTTTGGTAACAGGGTGGTATTTGAGCGCGATCTTAATAACCCCAGGTATGCTATCGTCCTCAAATTTAAAGTTGAGGATATATCCCTGAGCGAAGAGGATTTTGGTTATCTCCTTCTTGAGATTAGATGCAGGAATTTCAACAACCCTATGGTTGGCCATCACGGCATTCCTTATTCTTGTAAGATAATCTGCAATCGGATCTGTGATCATGTTGTATCTTGTAATTAAATGTTTCTGTTTTTAATTTACCAGCTGGCTTTTTTCACGCCAGGGATAAGACCGTCGAGTGCCATAAAACGAAAGTTGATGCGGGAAACTCCAAACTGTCTCATATATCCTTTTGGTCTTCCGGTAATTTTGCAACGGTTGTGCAAACGGATCGGATTTGAGTTTTTTGGTAATTTCTGTAAGCCAACATTGTCGCCGGCAGCTTTAAGAGCAGCACGTTTGGCGGCATATTTATCCACCAGTTTCTGCCGTTTTACCTCTCTAGCCTTTAATGATTCTTTTGCCATAATATGTGTAGGTTATTTCTTAAAAGGTAAACCAAATTCTTTGAGCAGTGCCATGCATTCCTTGTCGGTTTTTGCTGTAGTAACGAAAGTAATATCCATTCCGTTAATTTTCAAAACCTTATCGATCAATACCTCAGGGAAAATAATCTGTTCGGTTATACCCATTGTGTAATTCCCGCGTCCATCGAAACCTTTTGCATTGATTCCACGGAAGTCACGTACACGTGGAATAGCAATAGCTACAAGCCTGTCGAGGAATTCGTACATCTGTTGGCTTCTGAGCGTAACGCGAACGCCTACCGGCATATTCTTACGCAACTTGAAGTTGGAGATATCTTTTTTTGACTTGGTGGAAACAGCTTTCTGACCTGCGATAGCAGTCATTTCGGCAACACCGACGTCAATTATTTTTTTATCAGCAATTGCAGTACCGAGTCCCTGGTTCAAACATATTTTGACCAGTTTAGGCACCTGCATATGATTTTTGTACTGGAATTGTTCCATAAGTGCGGGAACAACTTCTTTGTGGTACTTTTCCTTGAGGCGAGCTGAATATTCCATTATTTAATTACCTCCCCTGATTTTTTTGAAATTCGAACCGTTTTATCTGTTTTTTCATCTTTTTTCAGACCGATACGTGTTGCTTTGCCGGAGGCATCAACGAGCATCAGGTTTGAGATGTGAATAGGCATTTCCTGTTTCAGGATTCCGCCTTTAGGGTTTTGTGCACTTGGTTTTGCGTGTTTGGTAGCAAGGTTAACATTTTCAACGATGGCCTTGTACTTCTCCACAATAACTTCCAACACTTTACCAGTCTTCCCTTTGGAATCGCCGGCAAGGATCTTCACGTTATCCCCTTTTTTTATATGAACTTTATTACTCATAGTCATTGTTAATTAAAGCACTTCGGGTGCAAGTGAAACAATTTTCATGTACTGTTTTTCCCTGAGCTCCCTTGAAACCGGCCCGAAAATACGGGTACCGATCATTTCACCGGTAGTGTTAAGGAGAACAACAGCATTGTCGTCGAACCTGATATAGGAACCATCGGCGCGACGTATTTCCTTACTGGTGCGAACTACAACCGCTTTAGCTACAGTTCCTTTTTTGATGTTCCCTGATGGGAGGGCTTTTTTCACCGAAACGATGATTTTATCGCCAACGGAGGCATACTTTCTGCGGGTACCACCGAGCACTCTTATACAGAGTACCTCTTTAGCACCGCTGTTATCGGCTACCGTAAGTCTTGATTCCTGCTGTATCATAATTATTTAGCTCTTTCGATGATTTCAACTAATCTCCAACATTTTGTCTTGCTCAAAGGACGGGTTTCTTCGATGCGAACCGTATCACCAATACCGCATTCGTTTTTCTCGTCGTGTGCTGCAAACGTTGAGGTCTTTTTTACAAACTTGTGGTATTTAGGGTGCTTTACGCGCCTTTCGACCTGAACTACAATGGATTTCTCCATTTTATTGCTTACAACAAGACCTGTTTTTTCTTTTCTTAGGTTTCTTTCTTCCATTGCTGTGAAAATTTTTATTTGTTAGCCTTGTTAGCTGCTACCGATTCTAATTCCCGCTTGTGCACTTCGGTTACCAAACGGGCAACTGTCCTGCGATAAGCTTTAATTTTGTTTGGATTCTCGAGTGGAGAAACGGCATGATTCATTTTCAGTTTGTTAAGCTGCATGCGTTCTTCGTCGAGTCTCTCAATCAACTCGGGAGTTGATAGTTCACGAATAACTTCTTGTTTCATTTTTCTTTTATTATACTGTTGGCAACTCTTGATTGTCGGTTAACCAGGTTATGCTAAATTTTCTTCATAATCCCTGCGTACAACGTATTTAACGGCGATAGGCAGTTTTTGTGATCCTAAGCGGCAGGCTTCCTTTGCTATTTCAGCAGGTACACCTTCCAGTTCGAAAAGTAAACGACCTGGGGTAACACGTGCAACGAAATATTCAGGAGCACCTTTACCTTTACCCATACGTACTTCGGCAGGTTTTTTGGTAACAGGTTTGTCAGGGAAGATACGAATCCACAACTGGCCTTCACGTTTCATGTAACGGGTGATTGCCTGGCGGGCTGCTTCTATCTGTCGACCGGTGAGCCAAACTTCTTCGAGCGCTTTGATACCAAATGAACCGAAAGCTAACTCGGATCCGCGTTTGGCATTTCCTTTCATTTTACCTTTCTGCTGCTTGCGGTATTTTGTTCTTTTAGGCTGTAACATCGCTAATACTATATGATGATGAGTACTTTATTCCTTAATTTATTTTTTATTCCTTGGACGACGATCTCCGCCACGGTCTCCTCCGCG
>JBBSBT010000407.1:0-3664 GCA_038250985.1 Bacteroidales bacterium | reverse complement strand
TTTAAAGGGTAGTTTCCTATCCAGGCCTGTTAAATTTTAAAAGCAAATAATAGAATCAGTTTATCGTTTCTCAGGAAAACCTTTCAACTTTTATAAAACCTTCCTATCTTCGGTTTTTTTTATGCTAATTGCGAATTAAATGCGATCCTGACACACTTTTCTCCTGAAATCAGAAAAAATGAAATATTTTTGCACTCTTTGAGTTAATATATATTGAATCCCTCGCGATCAGGTAACCAAACACATATCACCCCTTTGAAGTTGAAATTTATTTTCAGATTTATCTTTTTACCGCTTTTAGTAGCTGGTACAGCGTTGCTGTATTCATGTTCCACAAAGAAAAACACCTTCACAAGCAGAACATACCATAACCTGACCACGCATTACAATATTTACTGGAACGGGAACGAGAGTTTTAAGAACGGCAAGACAACCTTAAGAGAAAGTGTCGCCGATAATTACAACAGCATCCTGTCAGTTTACAATTTCGGCACACCCGAAGAATCCCGTAAAATATCTTCCGACATGGACAGAGCCATCGAGAAGGCCGGGATAGCTATTCCGCGTCATTCGATGTTCATCCGAAATGTTGAGTACAATCACTGGATCGATAATTGTTATCTATTGATCGGCAAAGCGCAGTTTTATAAACAGGACTACAACAATTCGCGCCGCACCATGGAATACCTGATGAAGCAATATGCCGGTACCAACACCGAGCTTGTGGCTGCCATATGGTATATCAGGACTTTACTCGAACAGAAACGCTTCGACGATGTTACAGCGCAGCTGGAACAGTTCGAAACCCGTTTGTCGAGGGTCAAGGCCTCTTACAAAATCCGTCGTGAAATACCTTTGATGTATGCAGATTATTACCTGCTTACGGGCAATCTTACAGCTGCAAAAACCAACCTGAAACAAGGGCTTACGCTCGCCTCCGATCGTAAACTAAAAGCCCGTATCAATTTTATTCTTGGTCAGATTGCCCAACAGGAAAAGAATTTCACCGAAGCAACTGAATATTATACAAGGGTAATTAAAAGCCCGGCTCCTTTCGAAATGGTTTTCAATGCACGGATCAACCTGGCGAAATCCTTTGATATACACAGCGGTGATAAAGCCAATCTCGAAAAACAGCTCAACCATATGCTCAAGGACTCTAAAAACAAGGAGTATTTTGATCAGATTTACTATGCCTTGTCCGAACTGGCATCCCTCGATAAAAACGACACACTGGTGATGAAGTACCTGAAACTTTCGGTATCTGCCAGCACAAAAAATGATTACCAGAAGTCCACTTCATCGTTGCAGCTTGCCGACATGTTTTTTAAAAGGCAAAATTATGAAATGGCCGCCTCCTACTATGATACCACATTACAAAGCCTGCCACCAGGTCATCCTGATTATGTTGCAATCAGCGCGAAGACCCTTACGCTGTTCGAATTGGTAAAAAATCTACGTACTGTTCAATACGAAGACAGTTTACAGAAACTGGCACGTTTGCCTGAACCGGAACTGCTTGCCATTATTCAGAAAATAATTGATAAAGCCGCAAAAGAAGAAGAAGAAAAGAAAGCCCTTGAAGAACAACAGCTGAACGATGCAAACGTGGCCCGAAACCTCCCGAATCTGAGGAATGAAAATATGGCAAGCGTGGGTGGCGGCGGCTGGTATTTCTATAATCCTTCGGCAATCAGTTTCGGTTTTTCCGAGTTCCTGCGCAAATGGGGCCGCCGTAAACTTGAGGATAACTGGAGGCTTTCAAATAAACGCGCGGTTGCACAACTCGATGAAATTTCACAAGATCTTACAAAACCAGGTGATTCAACAAGTACAGCTGCATCCTCCACAGTTGAAAAAATATCCACAGATCCTAAAAAACCGGAAACTTACATAGCCAGGTTACCCAAGAGTCCTGAAGCACTCGCGGCTTCCAACGCACTGATTGAAACGGCTTTGCTTAATATGGGATATATTTATAAAGACGGCCTGAACGACATCCCGCATTCGGTTCAGTCGTTTGAGGAATTGGTTACCCGTTTCCCTAAAATGAATGATGTTATCCGCATGTATTACCAGTTATACCTCATCGGCTTACAAATACCGGATGAAGCTATGGCAAAAAAATACAAAGATATTATCCTGAACCAATTTGGTGAAACGGATTACGCCCAGCTGATCAGAGATCCGGAATACAATAAAGATATGCTTGCCCGTAAAAACCGGGTTTCATCCTTGTATGATGAAACATACCAGGCCTTTAACCTCGGGCAATACCGGTTGGTTCAGCTTTACAGTAACCAGGCGATAGCTGAGTATAAAGATAAAGACCTTATTCCGCGCTTCGAATACCTGCGTGCCATATCACTTGGTAAAACATCAGGAATCGATACCATGGTTGTCGCATTAAATAAGCTGGTACTCGAAAGTCCGGGCCACCCGATAATCCCGCTGGCCAAAGAGATACTGCTGAAATATGATAAAAACAGGCCTGCAACTTCACCGCTCAGCAATACCGGCAGCAACACCCTCACACCTGATCCGTCTAATCCTTTATCCGCTTCATCACCCGGTCTGTTCATCCAAAGCACCGATACAGTTGTTCCTGATATTTACAAGCTTAACCTGAATCAAACCCATTTTTATATCATGATGGTGGATGGGAACATTGTGAATGTAAATGCCACAAAAACCAGGATTTCCGATTTTATTTCGAATAATTTTCCCACGGCCAACCTATCAGTAAATGCAATAGTGCTTGATGGCGGATGGCAGATGATATCAATCAGCAGTTTCCGCAACAGCCAGGCAGCAATGGACTTCTATAATGTAATCAGCAAAAATGAATATGTGACGGCTACGTTAAGTAAAAGCAATTATAAGGAGATGGTTATCTCAATTGATAATTACCCGATATTTTACCGCGAAAAGAAATACAACGGGTATGTTAATTTCTTCAGGAAATACTATCTTCAATAATTCACAGGATTTATTGGATTTCTCAAATAACAAATCATTTGTTACAAAACGACTTATAGTGTTCAATTGGTATAAATAACTGCGCTGCAATGATATATACCACCCTGTTAATCTCTGTATCATGATACTTGTCACCGGCGGCACCGGGCTTGTTGGGACCTACCTTTTACACGCGCTGGCCTCAAAAGGGATTAACGTCAGGGCGCTGATCCGGCCTGGCCGGGGTACGGATTTTACCCAGTCACTTTTTAACTGTATTAGCAGTTCTCCCGCTTCCATTTCCTCAAAAATCGAATGGGTTGATGGCGATATCCTGGATGTCTTTTCCCTTGAAAAAGCCATGGATGGCATTACGCATGTTTACCATTGTGCCGGCATGATCTCCTTTTATCCTGCAGAGAGAACACTTATGCAAAAAATAAATGTTGAAGGCACAGCAAATATCGTCAACTGCTGTATCGAACATAAGGTTGAAAAACTAGTCCATGTAAGTTCTATTTCAGCCCTGGGCAGAGTTGCCGGCAAAGGCATCATTGATGAGAACACAAAATGGCAGAATTCGCATAATTATTCGGCTTACGGGTTAAGCAAATATGCAGGAGAAAAGGAAGTATGGCGGGGAATGGAAGAAGGACTGAACGCAGTTATCGTTAATCCGTCTGTAATCCTGGGTGCGGCCTGCCAT
>JBBSBT010000406.1:0-3674 GCA_038250985.1 Bacteroidales bacterium | reverse complement strand
TAATGTTCCTGTAATTCCGATGATCAGCATTGAGTAGTATGAATTAAAAACTGCTTCAAAGGTAAGGCTAATATGGTTTCAGTACATGATCCGGAAATGTAAAGCTTTTGATACCAAGTCTCAAATTACAATCCCGATAGCTATCGGGACCAAATTCAAAGCTCAAAGCCCCAAGCTTCAAGATTGTCTTCAGTCTCAAGTCTTCAGTCTCCGATCTCCGGTCTTCCGTCTTCCGTCTTCCGTCTCCGGTCTTCCGACTATTAATATTTGTTTTCCTTCAACTCCTTAATCCATTTTCCCCCATCCACTTTCACGGGTTTGTAATTGAATATTTTATCAAGAAGTGCATTTTCATCACTTTCCGAAATCAGGTTGATCCGGTGCTCAGGTTTTACAAAACGCTGATCGACTGAATGATCGAGAAATGCGAGGAGCTGATCGTAATAACCTAGTACATTAAAAAGCGCAACGGGTTTGGTGATGAGTTCAAGCTGGTTCCAGCTCATCATTTCGAAAACTTCATCCAGAGTACCTACACCACCGGGCATGGCAATAAAAGCATCCGAAAGCTTATCCATCATGGCTTTACGTTCAGCCATAGTTTCAACTACATGGAACTCAGTAAGTCCATTGTGGGCCACTTCACGCTGAATCAAATTGTGTGGCATCACGCCAATAACCTTGCCACCTGCTTCAAGCATAGTATCGGCAATCACGCGCATCAGACCTACATTACTGCCACCGTAAACCAGAGTGATTCCTTTTTTAATAAAAAGAAGTCCCAATTCGCGGGCTTTATCAGAATATTCTTCCTGTCTTCCGGCACTGGAACCACAGAAAATGCAGATGGATTTTATGAGTGTCATGGTTAGTTAATGGTTAAAAGTTATTGGAAAATGGTTATTAACAGCAGAAATGATTGATGAATTAAGATTGACGAGGTACGAAATACGATTAAAAAATATCTCTCTTAACTTAAGATTTAAAACTATGAATTCCCAAATTGTAAATCGTCAGTTGTAAATCGTAAATTAATATTTATTATTTATTTGCAGAAAGGGTATTTTATATAAGCTTATTCCCACTCCATACCGAACACCTCTGCAATCTTATCCCTGAACACCTTTTTCACCTCGTTGATATCCATTTCTTTTCCTAATTCCTTCTGCAACGAAGTTACTTTTTTATCGGTAAAACCACATGGATTTATCATGTTAAAGTACGACAAATCGGTATTTACATTAAATGCAAAGCCATGCATACTCACACCACGGCTTACCCGAACTCCGATAGCACAAATTTTCCGGGTTCTCCCGGGAACCTCCGGATCGAGCCAGACACCGGTAGCGCCATCCAGCCTATGTCCTTCAATTCCGTAATGTTTTAAGCTCAGGATAATGGATTCTTCCAGTTTCTCAATATAATCGCGTATACCTTTGGCAAAATAATCCAGGTTTAAAATAGGGTATCCTACAATCTGGCCGGGACCGTGATACGTGATATCTCCTCCCCTGTTTGTATGAATAAATTCTGCCTTTTTTGCCTGTAACTGAAGCATGTTTGCCAGTAGGTTATCCTCCGAACCGCTTTTACCCAGGGTAAAAACATGCGGATGTTCGACGAACAACAAATAGTTATTGGTTAATAGAAAATGGTTATCCGGCTGTTTCTCTATTTGAAGTTTCTGTGCAATAATTTCGTTAAACAGGGTTTCCTGGTAATCCCAGGCCTGCTGGTAAGGCATTAATCCAAGATCAATCGTACTGACGCGTTGCATCGCGTTTTCATCTACATTTAATATGCCGCCGTTGTCGGAGACGCGAGGCATCGCGTTGGTTTCTTCATTTAATATGCCGCCGTGTTCTGAGACGCGAGGCATCGCGTTGGTTTCTTTATTTAATGTGCCACCGTGTTCTGAGACGCGAGGCATCGCGTTGGTTTCTTCATTTAATATGCCGCCGTTGTCTGAGACGCGAGGCATCGCGTTGGTTTCTTCATTTAATATGCCGCCGTTGTGTGAGACGCGAGGCATCGCGTCTCTACGGTGGGGATTATTGTCAATATGTTTTTCGGCATGATAACTGCTTCTCACAAGAGGTTTGCTTTCCACATGTGTGAATCCTTTTTCGATACCGGCAACCCGATATCTTTCAAAAACATCAGGATGAATATATTCAACTACTGCCAGGTGATCCGAAGTAGGCTGAAGGTACTGCCCTATGGTAAAAATACTGCAATTCACTTTGCGTAAGTCATCCATGGTTTCGAGCACTTCCGTTTCGGTTTCGCCCAGCCCGACCATAATGCCGGATTTAGCGCGTACCCCTGAAGCAGCAATTTGTCTCAGGACTTCAAGACTCCGGTCGTATTGGGCAGCGCTGCGGATCTGCGGAGTGAGCCGGCGAACAGTTTCGAGGTTATGCGAAATAATTTCGGGGGCTGATTCAATAACCAGATGTAACTGTTCCTTATTTGCACTAAAATCGGGTACCAGGGTTTCAATTGTAGTTCCCGGATTCAGCTCTTTTACTTTTCGGACTGTTGCCGCCCATATTGCAGCACCTCCGTCCGGAAGATCGTCACGATCAACGGAAGTGAGGACAACATGTTTAAGATTCAGCTGTTTAACAGACTGGGCTATCTTTTCAGGCTCTTCTGTATCAACGGGCAGGGGTTTGCCTGTTTTTGTAGCACAAAACTTGCAACTGCGTGTACAGATATCGCCCAGGATCATAAATGTAGCGGTACCGGCATTCCAACATTCGCCCATATTCGGGCATTTGCCACTGGAGCAAATGGTGTGCAAGCCTTTTTCTTCCAATATTCCTTTAACTTTCAGGTAATTATCCCCCTTAGGGAGTTTAATCTTAAGCCAGTCAGGTTTGCGTATATATTTTTCAGTTTTATCACTCATGCCACTCTGTTTGAATTGGCAAAAGTACTTTATTTCATGTTTCGAAATCTTTCATCGGATGTAATAAGGCCCGTCCGTCACCGGAAAAAGATAATATCGTACTTTTGAAGTCGGAAATGAAATTACCAGGCATTTTAACACATTGATAAATAAAGAATTGGAGTTTACAAATGAATGAATTATATCCACTGAAATTTAATCCCATTTTTAAAGAAAAAATATGGGGTGGCGATAAGATACACACTGTCTTCGGAATGGACTATGCTCCTTTGCCCAATTGCGGCGAAGCCTGGGTTTTATCAGGTTACGGAGAAGAAATCAGCGAGGTGAAAAACGGTTTCCTGGCTCACAATCAGCTCGACGAGCTTATTGATGTGTATATGGGCGACCTGGTGGGAGAAGCCGTTTTTGAAAAATACGGAAGCAAATTCCCATTGCTTATTAAGATTCTGAATTCCAACGACTGGCTCTCCATACAGGTGCATCCTGATGATGAACTTGCCAAAAGCCGTCACAACGATCTTGGGAAAACCGAGATGTGGTTTATAGCTGATGCCGATCCCGGTTCTGAACTGATCAGTGGCTTTAACCGCGAAATGAATGCGGAGCAATACCTTGAAAACCTGAATAAAGGTACGATTCTGGAAATAATGAATTATGAAAAGGTTCATAACGATGATGTTTACTTTATGCCTGCAGGCAGGGTGCATGCACTTGGACCAGGGCTGCTGCTGTTCGAAATCCAGCAAACCAGCGACTT
>JBBSBT010000405.1:0-3675 GCA_038250985.1 Bacteroidales bacterium | reverse complement strand
GATTGAAGAATTAAAAACAGAATTGGCAACAGGCAATACGCAACAGGCAATTGAAATTGCAGATGATATAAAAGCGAATGAGCAAAAAATAAACCATCACGGTCAGCGAGCCAGCAGTATCGTAAAAGGCATGCTCGAGCACAGCCGCACGAGTTCAGGACAAAAAGAATTGACAGATATCAACGCTTTGGCAGATGAATATTTACGCTTGAGTTATCATGGCTTGAGAGCAAAGGATAAAAATTTCAACGCTGAATTAAAGACAGATTTTGATGAAAGCATTGGGAAAATAAATATCATTCCTCAGGACATTGGTAGAGTGTTATTGAATTTGTACAACAATGCATTTTATGCCTGCGCTGAGCACAGTCAAAGTGCCGTTTCTGAGCGAAGTCGAAGTGTGCAGGAGCTACCAGGTCTGGAGACCTATGTCCCAACAGTCACAACTGTCACTAAAAAACTGGGCGATAAAATTTTCATTTCTGTAAAGGACAATGGCTCCGGCATTCCGCAAAAAATAGTTGATAAAATATTTCAGCCATTCTTTACAACCAAACCAACAGGGCAAGGAACAGGTTTAGGATTGAGCCTCTCCTATGATATTGTGAAAGCACATGGTGGAAAAATAAAAGTGGAGAGTAACGAAGGAGAAGGGTCAGAGTTTATGGTAGAGCTACCTATTTAGGGGTTTGAGCGTATTCATGAGCTTGATAGAAAGGTGTTTTTATAACCGGGCTTTTCCGGAAGCATAAATAGTAGTACCTTTTTTTATTTTTTTGTGTACATATAATTTTCTTTATGCGATACATTTTTATCAAAAACGCAAACTGGCAACGAATAAGGAATAAGTTGTTTCTATTGTTCTTATTTACAATACAAGTAATGCTTGTCCGGGCGCAGCCAGCACAGCAAAACTTCTTTTTGAATAACGAAATAAAGTTTGAGCGGTTAGCTATCGAAAATGGTTTTTCCAATAATATAGCTTTTGGTATGATGCAAGACAAAAAGGGTTTCATGTGGTTCGCTACGCTGGATGCCCTGATTAAATATGACGGCTATACGCTAACCCGATATCAGAACAATCCGCAAGACACGAATAGCCTGGGTGATAATATTGTTATGTCGGTATTTGAAGATCATACCGGCCTGATATGGGTAGGTACAGCCGGAGGTGGAGGTGTTAATTCATTTGATCCGCAGACTTCTGAATGGAAGCGATATCCACATGATCCAAAAAATGCCAATAGCATGGGTAAGGGCTCTATAGAAGGAATTGCGGAAGATCGTAACGCTATGCTTTGGTTTGGCAGTACGGATGGCCTTACCCGATACAATCCAAAAACAAATCAGTTTACACTGTTTGAAAACAACCCGACTGATAAGTATAGTTTAAGTAACAACCGGGTTTATTCTATAGTGGAGGATAAAGCCGGGATGCTATGGGTAGGAACTGATAAAGGTGTAAATCTTTTCAATCCAAAAGAAGAAAGATTCTATCTGGTTGGAGGAGATTTCAAGGATTCTGCGCAGCTTGAAAAAAGTATGATTCATCATATTTATAAGGATAAAAAAGGTCTCCTTTGGCTAAGTTTGTTTGGGAATGGAGTGTCTGTAATAGATCCAAATACAAGAAAATGCATAGCAAACTATCAGCACAATCCAAATGATCCGAACAGTATTGGGAGTGATGTTGTGTTTGCGATTACAGAGGACTTAACTGGCAACTATTGGGCATCCACAGAAAAAGGACTGTACCAGTTCAATCCTCAAACCAACGTTTTTACTCTTTACGAGAATAAAAGTTATCTTCCAAACACACAAACAGCAGGTCACACTATTAAGACAGACCGTGCTGGTTTAGTATGGATTGGTACGGTTGGAAAAGGAGTTATCTATTTTTCACCACAGAAAAGAAATTTCAGCCGCTACCTGAATGATGAAGCAAGTTTGCTATTTGGACCAGGTAGCAACAGAATAAAATCAATTTTTAGGTCAGGTGATGGCAAGCTCTATGTGGCAACCAGCCAAAATCTATTAAAGTTTAACCAGGTTAAAAACAAATTTGAAGAAGTATGTCAATTAAAAACAATAAAGCGAAATGATAAATATTTTGTTTTAACAACCGCATGTGAAGAAAGGCAGGGCATCTTTTGGCTAGGTACCCAACAAGCCGGCATTATTCGATATGATTCCCGTACACACCAAGTAACCTTCCTGCAAAATAATCCCTCAGATTCGGGGAGCCTTGCTAATGATTGGGTTAATATACTTTACAAAGATCGAACCGGTAAATTATGGGTAGGTACAGAAGGCGGTAGTTTGCAATGGTACGATTCAATTACAAAAAAATTTATTCGCTACCGGTATCTATCAGCAAATGAAGAAGCACCATTAGAAGCGGGTATCCGGTTTATCTATGAAGACAGCAAAGCTGATTTATGGTTAGGCCTCAAGGCATTTCATATGTCGTTGGGTGGAAATGGTGTGTACCATATCAACTTGAAAACAGGAAACGTTAAACATTACAAGCACCAGCCTGCTGTATTGGGCAGCCTAAGCAATAATAGTGTTACCTGTTTATATGAAGACAGAAAAGGCATTTTTTGGATAGGCACATACGGGGGAGGGCTGAACAGGCTCGATGCATCATCAGGAAAAGTTACTGTTTATACCAAAGAAAATGGTTTGCTATCTAATACAGTCGAGGGACTTGCAAGCGACAAAGCGGGCAATCTTTGGGTAAAGGCAGACGAGGGAATTACCCAATTTAACAGCACGACATTGAATACTAAACAGTTTGGAAGTGCAGATGGATTAGCAACCTCTCCTTTAGGTGTTGAGTCAGATGATTTGAATGTGTATCTAAGCATGGAAAGCACTGACGGCTCCATCTTTTTTGGTAGCAACAATGGCCTAAATGGATTAATTGCATTTGATCCTGGTTCTATCCAGGAAAATAAATTTGAACCACCAATAGTGATTACTCAATTTAAGGTCTTTGATAAAAATTATCCGATTACTGGTGAAGAAATTTTACTCTCTTATAACGAGAATTTCCTTGAACTTGAATTTGCAGCATTGAGCTATCTCTCTTCCGGACAAAATCAGTACAGCTATAAACTGGAGGGAGTTGATCCTGATTGGGTGACCAACGGCACACAACGGATTGCTCATTACACAAACGTACCGCCAGGCAAACATGTTTTTCGAGTAAGAGGTTCTAACAACGATGGCGTGTGGAATGAGGAGGGAACAACGTTAACTATTATTATACATCCGCCATGGTGGCAAACCTGGTGGGCCTATATTCTTTATGCACTGCTTTTTGTTAGCAGTATATGGGCCTTTATTCATTACCGGTCGCGCAATTTGGTTCAGCAAAAAAGATTGCTGGAAAGGGAAGTTTTAGAACGAACAGCAGAAGTGGTACATCAGAAAGAGGAATTACAAACCACACTGGAAGATTTAAATTCCACCCAATCCCAACTCATCCAATCTGAAAAAATGGCCAGTCTTGGAGAACTCACGGCTGGTATTGCCCATGAAATACAAAACCCGTTGAATTTCGTGAATAACTTTTCGGAGGTAAACACAGAGTTGATTGAAGAATTAAAAACAGAATTGGCAACAGGCAATACGCAACAGGCAATTGAAATTGCAGATGATATAAAAGCG
>JBBSBT010000404.1:0-3689 GCA_038250985.1 Bacteroidales bacterium | reverse complement strand
TGTTTTATCTGGGTATCTGAAAATATTAAAGGCTTTCTATTACTTTCCCACAGCATGAAGTTTAAATCAGCGCCAGCAGGGTTTAACTTTACTTTTACTTAATACTTATTGGTTTGATATTCGTTCGGAAATTCCTCCCATGTTTTATATCCTTCAAATGTAAAATAAAATAGTATATCCTAATATTTGAAGGGGATATTTATTTTGCCAAATAAAATTATTAAGGTGAGCTTGCTAAACAGCTTTTTGAATCAATTATTTTACCTACTTTAGATTCTCCCAATACCATTTAATGGAATGTTACAGGCATTATTTCAGTTAAAAAATAATTTGTGAAAATTGAAAATCCAGGCGGCAGAGAGGCGGAGTGGATTTTTTTGAAATCTGAATAAGAAACTTAGAATAATAGACTGTTCGCATTCCTTTTCTGAATATTCTTTATCTGAAATCATACATTAATCCAAAATTCAGTGATGCGCCATACGGACTAATTACCAGAAGTGTGTTAAGCCCTGCATTCAATGAAAATGACAAGTTTTTAACCTGGTATTTCAGACCAACTTTAAGCGCTTGTGCGGTGAAACCCTTGTTTATATCAAACTCATAGGTAATCTGTGGACTGAAACCCTTCTTCGAGTTTATATAGCTAATTGAAAAGGGAATCCTGTAAAAACTTTCGAGACTGTCGCTTTTTATAATATTGGAGAACCCTAGCCCGATATATATGTTTTCAAGGCGTTGCGCTTGTTGAAACAGAATATTAAAACCATATGTAGGAAATACGCCCTTCGGCGGATCAAAATTGAAGAGAACACTATGAAAGTAATTCTGCATACCAGCATAAGCCTCAAGTTTAATTTGATGAGGTGTTTTCTTACCGTAGATTATACAGGATTCACCCGGACAGGTTAGCTTGTGATATTTCTGGGCAAAATTTATCAATTTCTTTTGATCGGGTTCATCCATCCCGGGTATTATATTTTTTACAGCAGGACAATCAGAAGTCAGATAGTTCAGAATTCCCACATAGGATTTTTTAGTTTCGAGTACAGCAATTCCGTCAACTACTTTTTCCTCCTGGCTGTATTTTAATTCCTGCATGGGTAATGTGTCTTTCAACGCATAATAATGAGGCATAAGATTTTTCTCCTGGAAATAGTAAATGTTGAGTCGCCCCTTTATCAAATACTCCAGAAAAATCAATTGCTGTTTGCCATCCATACTAATGTTGCCCGAAATATAATATTTGCCATCCGTAAAACGATACCCGAAAATTTCACCGGGTTGAAACCGGGTAACAGATTCAGAACCCGATGCCTTAAAATCACAAAATTGGGAATTCAGGTAATAATCCTTGTTGTCAATCTGACCAAAGAGTGTATCTGACTCTGTTTTAAGAATATATCCTTTCTGGAAATTAGTTTGGGCTTTAAGTCCCTGAAATAATAAAATGGCTGTTGCCAAAAGTATAATTCTGATTGTTTTCATATTAAAAAATTTGATATTTATATCTTTCAAATTTAAAATAAAATAGCATATCCCATTCGCAGAAAGAAATATTTATTTTGTCTAATAAATTTATAGCCTTAGGCCTGAAAGTCAAACTATTGCATCACCGCTTACTTATTTTAAATGCAAACAATATCATTTATCGAAATGCTTATTTTAGTCAGGGTTTCACTTCGAGTGAAGCCCTGACTAAAAAGATTGATTATTTCAAATGCTCCCAATACCACTAAAAGGAATGTTCCAATCCCTGGCGCAGATTGACAACAAGGGTTATAACCTATCAGTTGCGAAGTTTTGGCTTTCGATGACAGCGAATGGGGAATACCGCACTGATGTCAAATTGCATATTGCTACACTTTCAGGAAGAATCAATCGACTTGAGAATTCCAGTTGAGGAGTAAATGATTGACTATTTTATTGATTCTATTCTGTCGAAGTATACGTTTATGAGGCTATTATCCTCAATTAAGACCTCAATATCTATCCAAATTTTAGAAATAAGATTATGAAATTCTTTAATCCTTAGATTTCCGAATTTTAAATGAATTACTTTGGGTGGAGCTCCTTTAAACAGGACTTTTGTGGAAAAGTCAGCATCTTTTGTAATAATAGTCAGATTATTATCTAAGGCATATTGCCAGATAACCTCATCACTCCAGCTATCATTCAAGTCCTTAACATGAATAAAATCCGGATTATTCCATAGTTCAAAATAATATGGGAGATTTGCATCAATAAGATATTTTGCCATTACGCAATTGCTTTAACTGAATACTGGTGATTCATTAATTCAGCAGCAAACCTTATGCAGGCACTTATATCCTCGGGTTCTAAAGTTGGGTATTGTTTTAATATTTCTTCCGTCGAATCACCTGCACTCAGGAATTCCAGGATAGTTTGAACCGTTATCCTTTTACCCCGAACTGTAGGTTTTCCATTACAGACAGCACTATCAACTGTAATTCTATTTAACAAATAGTCCATAATACTTTTTTGACAAAATTAATCAATAATCAAGCTTATTGCAACCTTTTGATTATTAAGTCAGGATTCCAATAAAAGTAAAAAACCTGCCTGCTTCAAATACCTATTTCAAATGCTCCCAATACCACTTAATGGAATGTTCCAATCCCTGGCGCAGATTGAATTGTGGGTCATAGCCTAACAGGCGTGAGGTTTTGGCAATGGAGGCCAGCGAATGGGGAATATCGCCCTGCCGGGGATCGGTATAAACGGGGACAATTTTTGAAATTTCCGGATCAAACTTTGCAAGGCCGTCACGCAGAAAGGTATAGAGTTCATTAAGCGTTACCCGGTCGCCAAAAGCAACATTATAAGCGGTATTGTAGGCTTCGGAATTATCAACAACGGCGGCGCGGAGATTGGCCTGTACTACATTTTCGATATAGGTAAAGTCGCGAGTCTGTGTTCCGTCGCCGAAAATCATGGGTGCTTCGTAGTTTATCAGGGCTTTTACAAAGCGGGGAATAACGGCGGCATACTGCCCGTCGGGATCCTGGCGGCGGCCAAAAACATTAAAATAGCGCAGTCCCAATGTCTGCATATTATACAGTTCGCCAAAGACTTTTGCATAAAGCTCATTTACCTTTTTGGTAACGGCATAAGGCGAAAGCGGGTTCCCTGTATTCTCTTCAAACTTGGGCAATGCAGGATGATCGCCATACACCGACGAACTGGAAGCATACACAAAACGCTTTACACCTGCATCACGCGCGGCGGTGATCATATTCAGAAAACCGGAAACATTTACATCGTTGGAGGTAATTGGATCTTTCACTGATCGGGGCACCGAACCCAAAGCAGCCTGGTGTAACACAAACTGAACTCCTGCAGCGGCATGCTGGCAATCAGCGAGGTTGCGGATATCGCCTTCAATAAAACGGAAATTCTTATTATTTTGAAATTCTTCAATATTTTTAAGCTTACCGGTGGCAAGGTTATCGAGGCATACCACTTCATTATTCTGCGCAAGCAGTGATTCAATCAATGCCGATCCTATAAACCCGGCTCCGCCGGTAACGAGGACTTTACTGTTTTCCAATATTTTTTCCATTCTAAAATGTTATATGTTTAAAACGTTTGAAGGGTTTGGCACTTCCCTGCCCGATGCAGGCGGGGACTTCGCTCAGTGTGACAGTTTGAAGAGTTTCGGCACTTTG
>JBBSBT010000403.1:0-3700 GCA_038250985.1 Bacteroidales bacterium | reverse complement strand
GCTCCCCCTTCAGGACTTGAACCTGAGACCCTCTGATTAACAGTCAGATGCTCTAACCAACTGAGCTAAGGAGGAATATTTGGTTTGTTGTGATTTCCCCTCGAAAGGGACGGCAAAATTACACATTACATCGGAAATAACAATATCTTTGCAAAAATAAATTCAAATTACTTCAAAACCTTATTAAAAACATTGTATGAGTACTGTAATTGTTGGAACGGTTGCCTTTGATAAAATTGAAACTCCTTTTGGAAAAACCGATAAAATACTGGGTGGCGCGGCTACTTTTATCAGCCTTACCGCATCACTTTTTGCAAAAGATGTGAATATAATCAGCGTGGTGGGCGGTGATTTCCCGGATGAATATATCAAACTATTAACGGATAGAAACATCAATACCGAAGGCCTGCAGGTTAAACCCGAAGGAAAATCATTCTATTGGGCCGGACGCTATCATACCGATATGAATACCCGTGATACACTGGTTACCGAACTGAATGTACTTGCCGATTTCGACCCTATACTTCCTGCAGGCTGCCTTTCGCCCGATTTTGTGGTACTTGGTAACCTGACCCCAAGCGTACAGATGCGTGTGCTCGATCAGTTGACAAAACGCCCCAAACTGATCGTGATGGATACCATGAATTACTGGATGGATTCGGCATGGGACGACCTGATGAAGGTAATTGCCCGCGTGGATGTGCTGATGGTAAATGATTCCGAAGCCAGGCAACTTACCGGTGAGTATTCACTGGTTAAAGCAGCCCAGAAAATCCTGACTATGGGCCCTAAATACCTGGTTATCAAAAAAGGGGAACACGGGGCTTTGCTTTTTCATGGCGACAGCGTATTTTTTGCTCCCGCGCTTCCGCTTGAAGAAGTGTTCGACCCGACAGGTGCCGGTGACACGTTTGCAGGCGGTTTTATTGGTCACCTGGCCGCTACAGGTGATGTTTCGTTCGGCAATATGAAAAATGCCATTATCTATGGTGCTGCCATGGCTTCCTTTACCGTTGAAAAATTTGGAACCGAAGGTTTGCTCAACCTTACAAAAGAAGATATTGAAAACCGGTTGAGACTATTTGTCGACCTGGTTCAGTTTGACATTTCACTGGTTAATAAATAACTCAGGAGTCAGAATCCGGATATCAATTCTGTAAAGATTTAAGAACCAAAAAGCCGGGTTTCCCCGGCTTTTTTAATTTAACTCATTTCTTTAATACACCTTTTAACGGGTTATCTTTTACTCTTTGTCACGTTAAATGAGTCAACCAGCTCATTATACCATTCCTCACCGTATTTCCGGATTAATGAATCTTTCAGGAAAATATACAAGGGAATATTATTTTTCTTTCCGTTGAGCAGCGCCGGTTTACAAATATGCCATTCGTTGTAATTTACGGCATCAAAATCATTGTATTTGCTGATCCGCACCGGGTATAAATGACAGGAAACAGGTTTCAGAAAAGGTGTTTTCCCATCCTTATGTGCTTTCTCTATTGCACACAATGCTATCCCGTTTTCGCGATACACAAAGGCACATTCGCGACCATTGACAAGCGGCGTAACATACATTCCGAACATGTCATAATCGAAAACCCCGGCGAGTTCAACCTGCTCAATACCTTCGGGTGTCATATACGGCTTTATCTCATCGATATTATCCTCGAGTATACTGATCTCTTCCTCGTCAAGGGGGGCACCTGCATCACCATCCACACAACATTGCCCTTTGCATGCCGACAAATCGCACGCGAAACGGATGCTTCCAAGTTCATCAGATATTAACGTCTTATCAATTGCTATCATACTGCAAAAATACAGTTTTTTGTATAGTGAAAATGATGGCGGATTTTCAGTGCAGGGCACCCTTTTCCCCGTGTTGGACTTTCTCTGCGGCCCCCGTCCCCATTTCTCTCCGTGCACATTGCCGTTTTATTTATTTTGGCTACCTTTGCCGCATGGCACAAAACGAAGAAATTTTCAAGAAAATTATATCCCATGCCAAGGAGTATGGGTTTGTATTCCCGTCTAGCGAAATATACGATGGCCTTAGTGCCGTATACGATTACGGACAGAATGGTGTTGAGTTGAAAAACAATATCCGCCAGTATTGGTGGAAATCAATGGTTCAGTATCACGAAAATATTGTTGGTCTGGATGCGGCTATTTTTATGCATCCTACCACATGGAAAGCATCAGGTCATGTGGATGCCTTCAGTGACCCGTTAATTGATAACCGCGACTCCAAGAAACGCTACCGCGCCGATGTGCTGGTTGAAGACCAGATGGCTAAATGGCAGGATAAAATCGACAAGGAAGTTGAAAAAGCAGCAAAACGCTTTGGAGATACTTTTGATAAAGTCCAGTATCTTGCTACCAACGGCCGCGTATTGGAATATAAGGAAAAAATTGAAACCACCAACCGTCGTTTTTACGGGGCCATGGAACGCAACGACTTTGCCGATGTAAAAAAACTTATCGAAGATCTCGAAATTGTGTGCCCGGTATCGGGAAGCCGCAACTGGACCGATGTGCGACAGTTTAACCTGATGTTCAGCACATCCATGGGCTCGGTGAGCGAGGATTCGAATGTGATTTACCTCCGTCCTGAAACGGCCCAGGGAATCTTTGTAAATTACCTTAATGTGCAGAAAACCGGCAGGATGAAAATCCCGTTTGGCATTGCACAAACAGGCAAGGCTTTTCGCAACGAAATCGTCGCCCGGCAATTTATTTTCCGCATGCGCGAATTCGAGCAGATGGAAATGCAGTTTTTTGTGCGCCCCGGTACCGAACTCGAATGGTTCGAATACTGGAAGACCGAACGCATGAAATGGCATCTTTCTCTTGGAATTCCAGCAGCAAAATACCGCTGGCATCCGCATGATAAACTGGCTCATTATGCAAACGCTGCCATAGATATTGAGTTTGAATTCCCGATTGGATTTAAGGAACTCGAAGGCATTCATTCGCGTACCGATTTCGACCTGAAAGCTCACCAGGAATTTTCGGGCAAGAAAATCCAGTATTTTGATCCTGAGCTCAACGAAAATTATGTGCCTTACGTAATCGAGACATCCATCGGCCTCGACCGCACCTTCCTGGCTGTTCTCAGCTATGCCTACACCGAAGAAAAACTCGAAGACGGATCCGAACGTGTTGTACTCCGCCTGCCCTCAGTGCTTGCGCCGTTTAAATGCGCGATTCTTCCCTTAGTTGCAAAAGACGGACTTCCTGAAAAAGCCCGCGAGATCATGGATACGATCAAGTATGACTTCATGTGTCAGTATGAGGAAAAAGACTCCATCGGCAAGCGCTATCGCCGACACGATGCCATTGGCACACCGTATTGCATCACCGTGGATCATCAGACACTGGAGGATAACACCGTAACCATCCGCGACCGCGATACCATGAAACAGGAGCGCATCCCGGTTGAAAAAATCGGTGAACTTGTCAGAGCGAAGATAAAAAGTTAGATATTCCTGATGGTTTTTATTCCGGGGTAAAGGAAATTATTTTGTGATCTGATGCCTTTCCCGTTAAATCAGAACAGATAAACTTATATTAAAAGAAAAAGGTACAAAGTTGAACTTTGTACCTTTTTCATGTAAGAAAATTTAGTATTCCCGGGTTTTATTTGGCTCCCGGAACAGCTGTAGGCTCAACAGCACGTGTTGATGCTACCTGTATAACG
>JBBSBT010000402.1:0-3705 GCA_038250985.1 Bacteroidales bacterium | reverse complement strand
TTAGTTTTGTTTGAAGAATACGCCAGGAAATCTTTAGCCCTATCTTCATACAACTCTCTCCGTTTTTTCTCACAGACCTGCAATTGTATATTTTAAACAGAAGCCAGCATGAAAAAAATATTTTTTTACATCATCATCCTGTCGGCACTCTCAGGATCATGCCAGGACCAGAAAAAAAATGTGCCATTTAACAGTCCCGAAATTTATTATGAAGGCAGGATAGTATACAAGACAGATGCTGCCGAGCTTTCATGGCCCGGCACATCGGTAAGTATAAATTTTGAAGGCAAGAGCATTTCGGCCACTTTAAAAGATCTGGATACCGCCAATTATTACAATGTGATAGTTGATGACAAGATTATTGCCAAAATCCATACCGACACGCTGAAGAGAACTTATATCCTGGCTTCGGGCCTACCCGGAGGGAAACACAAAGTTGAATTATTCAAACGTACCGAATGGGATAAAGGCAAGACCTTATTTTATGGCTTTGAAATTCCCGGAAAAGCAATTGTATTGCCATCGCCGGGAGCAAAAAAACGAAAAATGGAATTCTACGGCAATTCTATCACCTGTGCGTATGCCGTGGAAGACATCAGCGGGAAGGATTCGTGGTATGGATATTTCCAGAACGGGTATCTTTCGTATGCGGCCCTTACAGCCCGGCATTTCGATGCCCAATTATACAGCATTTCGAAAAGCGGTATTGGCATCATGCTTAGCTGGTTCCCGCTTATTATGCCCGAAATGTACGACCGCCTCGACCCCACGGACTCCACATCAAAATGGGATTTCAGCAAATACACCCCGGATATTGTGGTAATAAACCTGTTTCAGAATGACTCATGGATCGTTAACATGCACAACAATGAACAATTCGTAAACAGGTTCGGAGATAAAGAGCCCGATGAGAATTTCATTATTGCAGCTTACAGGAGTTTTGTTAACTCCATACGAAGCAAATATCCGCATGCATCCATTATCTGTGCGCTGGGAAGCATGGATGCAACCAGGGAAGCATCACCATGGCCGGGGTATATAAAGCAGGCCGTTGAACAACTTCATGATCCCAAAATTTATACCCATTTTTTTACATATAAAAATACTGATGGTCATCCGAATGTTGAGGAACAACAAGCCATGGCAAACAGCCTGATAGACTTTATTGATAAAAATATAAAGTGGTAAGGCGGCAAATTCGATATGGAAGTAGTGTGTTTACTGTTGAATTAGTAAATTTTACAGATCCTGACAAAGTGAACTGAGTTTGAAATTCAGTTATAGAAATAAAGTAGTTTTTTACTGAAAAGTCGATTTATTTTCGGGAAATTCCGACGTTGATCTATCAATTCATGTTTTTTGCATAGCTAATAAAAAAATAATAATGAGTAAAGAATTATGTTCTGAAATTTACCGGGGTTATATCTATAAATTCACTATATTTACATCGACATCTGATACGCCCTGATCATGAAAAACACAAACCGGACATCGTTGGCAAAAAGCATATTAATGGCCCTGTTATTGGTTGTAGCATTTTGCACGCAAAGTTTTTCTCAAAACGAAAAATGCCTGTCTTTTTCCCGGGATATGATAAAAGAAATTAAAGGGAAAATTATATGCGAATATATTGATGCGGAAGACACAACCCTTTATGGCATGCGTGTGGAAGTTCCGCAAAGCTCAACGCTGGAAGATATAGAATCCGCAATTGATAACGCAAATAAAACCGACAAAGTAGTTTCAGCGTGGAAGATAAATTTTGACAAAAATTACGAGAAAAAATTCAATATTAACGGCAAACGTGTTTTAGTTACTTTTTATCCTTCTGATAAAATTATATATTTTGATTTTCCCAGGTATTAAGTAAGATTAAGCCTGTTTAATATCTGGCTTCCGGGTTAAGCAGTACTGGTCCAAATTTTTGCGCACTTTTGCCAGATAGGCGCACTTCTGTATTTCTTACGGAGGTCAGCAACATCAATCTATTAAACATTTCCTCCGCTTTACACACCCATAGAGGCGCCCGGACAAATTTCAACATCCCGCCCCAATTTCCAGCCCCTTATCTGCCTTTAAGTGAGGGAATTTTACTCAAAAACAATATCTCATACTGAACATTCCCCATCAAAGCCTTGTTAATTTGCTTGTCTTATATGCCATATTTGATATGTATTGATATTCTTTCAGCAATAAATTAACACTGAGAACACCCCTGGTTATGAAGAAATTTATATTAATTGCAGTAACAGTAATACTGTCAGCCCAGGCTGTACTTTCGCAGAAACGCGAAACGCAGCGTATCCCGTTAATTGGTTCGGTAGCGCCTTCATTTAAATCACCTTCAACAAACGGTATAATTTCTTTCCCCGGCGATTTTGGCAAAAAATGGAAAATTATTTTTGCACATCCCCGCGATTTTACGCCCGTTTGCTCCTCCGAAATTCTTGAACTGGCTTACCGGCAAGATGAATTTAAAAGCCTGGGGGCTCAAATTGTAATAGTATCTGTCGACAAAATGGTCTCGCACCTGAGCTGGAAAGCGGACCTCGAAGATATCAGTTATAAAGGCAGAAGCAAGGTGAAAATTGATTTCCCTTTTGTTGTAGACAGTTCCAGTGTTATTTCCGACAACTACGGTATGCTCGACTCAAAATCCAATCCCGGGCAGAGTGTGCGAGGTGTTTTCTTTGTTGATCCGGAAAATAAAATCAGTGCTTTTTATTTCTACCCGAACCAGGTGGGACGGAACATCGATGAAATTATCAGGACACTGAAAGCATTACAAGCCAATTATCTTGAACCTGATATTGTACTCCCGGCCAACTGGCAACCCGGCGATGATGTTATGATTCCTTTTCTGACAAAAGAAGATAAAGAAGAGCTTAAAAAACCGGATTCCGACATATATTACATAAACTGGTATATGATCTACAAAAAAGAGAAGTAACCCATCTACACTTTACTCTCTCAACATTAAACCTGATTTTGAAAAACATGAAACATTATATACTGCTTTTTGCTATCCTTTTATGTGTAAGCTCCATGAGCCAGGCCCAGGAGAAAAAAGCGCAGATAAAGGGATACGTATTTGACTCCAAAAACGAACCGGCCATGTTTGCCACGGTTGTTTTGATGAACAAGGATTCGGTTTTCATGAAAGGTGCTTTGAGCGCTGAAGACGGATCGTATGTACTGGATAATATTGCTCCGGGTCGCTACCTTGTCATGATAAGGAACATAGGGTTTAAAAACCATGTTACGGCTCCGGTTGTGGTCAATAAAAATGAAATAATTGTCCTTGATAGCATTCACCTTGAAACCAATGTTAACGAGTTGAGCCAGGTAGTTATTACCGGGAAAAAAGCTATGCTGGAAGTGCTTCCCGACAAGATGGTTTATAATGTTGCCCAAAGTGCTAATGCTGCTGGGAGCACGGGACTGGAATTGCTGGCCAAATCGCCGGGAGTGGTTGTGGATATGGACAAGAATATCATTCTCCAGGGCAAATCAGGTGTTCAGATTTTTATCAACGGGCGCCCGACCAGGCTGGGAGGAACCGACCTGGCTAATTTACTGGAAAGTATGCGTTCGGATAATGTTGAATCCATTGAAATCATCACCAATCCATCATCCAAATACGATGCCGAAGGTACAGGCGGAATCATCAACATTAAATTAAAAAAGAATTTGAATTTAGGCTGG
>JBBSBT010000401.1:0-3720 GCA_038250985.1 Bacteroidales bacterium | reverse complement strand
AAACGGAATAAGCACAAATTCCGATACATAATCCTGCGTACCGATTGTTAAAAACTTCAGGCTATCGTATTCAAAGGTTCCTTCATCACATACAAGCTTTATCCTGTTGGCATATACCCAATCACCTCCCGTATAATTGAACTTTACGAACGGAATTATTTTTAAATCCTTTATAAATCCCGAAAACGAAATATAGGATTTGTTATCATACCCCGCGGAAGCATCAATGTTGGGGCCAAATCGTATCATTTTTTCCACCTTGTCATTTTCATACGAACACCCTGTTAAACCATCCAGAATGGAATCCGCGGTTGCTACCGGGAACTTTAAAATAAAATCACGCAGGTATGTATTCCAATCATTTATATTTATCTTCGAGCCGTTTTGCAAACGCATATATTCTTTGTTATTCTGGAAATTATCGGCATCGACCCTGATTGAAGATCCGGCAAAAAGTGGTACCCAGTTCTGAGAAATCCCCATAAAAGTCATTACCAGGATAAAGGAAATTAATAAGATCTGTTTCATATTACTAAGATTTAATGGGAACAAATTATTTTTGAATGCTGAATAGTTTACCCTTTCTCCACCCGGTCCATTTCGGGTACAAATTACTATAATTTTATGGAATAAATAATAGATAAATGCGTTTTTTTATTTTCACCGAATATACCTTTTCCGCATGTCCCGGAATTTTCGGCCAATCAAAATTTACACCAACCCAAAAGTCAAGAAAACATAGTAATAAACATTATTTATTGCGTTTGAAATATAAGTTTTAGTTTTAACCCCGAAAATTAAAATATATGTCAACCCAACTGCTTATATCGACTATCCTTATTAATCTTGCTTTGCTCTTTTATTCACTGGGAGTGTGGGCCGAGCGGCTTGCACATTACCTGAAACGGTGGCATGTAGCGGCATTCTGGACGGGATTCACATTTGATGTTTCGGGCACCTATGCCATGACCAAACTTACTACAGGTCCTTTTAATCCAACGGATTTACATTCGCTTACCGGCCAGGTTGCACTTTGGCTCATGCTGGCACATGCCATTTGGGCAACGTATGTTGTACGCAAGGGAAATGAAAAAATGCGGAGCGGGTTTCACCGTTATAGTTTAATTGTGTGGGTGATCTGGCTGGTTCCCTATTTTGGAGGAATGATAATGGGGATGATGCACTAGAAAGCCACTTTAGCTTTGAATTGGAGAAAGGGTGGAAAGGATACGGCCATGCGAAGCGGCGAAATGGCTTCTGAATATAAAGTGAGCCGTTCGGCTATATTCGACAATACCAACCCCGAAGATTTTGCAACGCTATTTGCTGCGGTTTATGCAAAATCGTAATATTCAGAACCATCAAATGAAAAGGAAATTAGGCTCTCTTTTTTATGCAGGTTCAATTAAATCCCAGTGATTCCCATATAAATCAGCGAAAACAGCTACGGTGCCATAGACTTCTTTTACAGGACCGCGAACAATGGTAATATTCTGATCCAGTAAATTCTGAAAGTCACGATCGAAATCATCGGTATATAAAAAAAGAAAAACCCGCCCGCCCGTTTGGTTGCCAACTCTGCTTTTTTGCTCCTCGCCCGAAGCCTTTGCAAGTAAAAGAGAGCATCCATCAGAACCTTGCGGTGAAATCAAAACCCAGCGCTTCGAATCGCCTAAAGCTGAGTCTTCTACCAGTGAAAAATGCAACTTTTGAGTATAAAATTCAATAGCTTCATCGTAATCGTCAACTAATAATGCAATATGAGCTATGGATTGTTTCATAATAAATATTTATCTGATTTTATTATACTATTCATTCTCTTCACTTTTTATATTCCCATAAACTTTTAATCTGTTTCATTGAAACATCCCGCACATCGATTATTATTCGAAAGCAATCGTAAAAATACATTACAGCATGAAGCATTGCTTAAAATAATGCCGGAACCATAAGAGTTTAACCGGGTATTTCAGATACCGGAACGTGGTTTACATTACCCGCTTCGAACGGGGTTGTAAAATAGAAAGTTGAACCATTACCTGGTTCGCTTTCAACCCAGATATTGCCACCAAGCATTTCGACGTAAGCCTTGGTAATAGATAATCCTAATCCGGATCCCTCGTATATTTTTGATAAGGAGTTATCGGCTTGCGTAAAACGTCCGAAAATGGATTGAAGTTTGTCCTTTTCAATACCGATGCCGGTATCTTTCACAGCATATTCCAGGAAATCGCCTTTTTGTACATAGTCTATTTCAATGGAGCCCTTTTTTGTGTATTTAATGGCGTTTTTAAGCAGTTGGGTTAAAATGGTATCCAGTTTTTCGCGATCGGTCCGTATATGCATCCCTTCTATTTCCAATGCATTTTTAACCGTAAGCTGTATTCCTTTTTTATCGGCTTCAGGTTTAAAAATGGCATAAATGCTTTCTAATTGCCCGTCAATATCCAGAATGGATAAATTAATGGATGTCTGACCGGATTCAATTCTTGAAATTTCAATCAGATCGGAAATAGTATTGAGCATACGGGCACTGCTTTTCTCAATAATGGCAATATATTCCTGCATTTGCTCATTCGAAAGCGAAGCTGTTTTAAGCATTTCGGCAAAACCGAGTATTCCATGCATAGGCGTACGGATTTCGTGCGCAATATTCGATAAGAAAGCCGACTTAAGGTTATCGCTTTCCTCTGCTTTTTGCTTGGCATGTTCCAGTGTTTTCCGCTGATTGAAATAATCCTCAAAGAGTACACCGATATAGCTGAATTCTCCCGCTGATTTCTGCAGTTTCCGGATGGAATCGTCATTCTCCGATTCAAGTATCTGGGTAATTAAATTGAGGGGCCTGTAGATCCACAGCCGTGCATAAACAATATAAACAATCATACCCAGTATAAACGAAATAACGGTAATGAGCAGCAGGGATTTGGAAACCCGGAAATTAAGATTAAAGTCACGGCTGAAAACAATATGCGAAACAGAGCTTTTATCAGCGGCAGTGAGATTTTTGGATACCGAAACAATGCTATTGTCAGTTTTATTGATCTGATCCGGAATTTGCTGAAAATCAACACGCGAACTTGTTATTTTGCTCAACCTGGTTTTGAACGACTGATCCCAAAACCGCACCAGGAATGCATAACCGGAAGGGTTGGTTTTATTATGATAGCGGTCGAAAGTTGGATGTATGGAAGCCGCACTGACTTCAACCAGGCCTTCGGTGGTCCACAGGAAAAAATTTGAAAACCGTTGCTTTTGCATGGCCGAAACAGCTGCACGCGGAATAAAGCGGCGGGATAAGATTTTTTGCGACGAAGCCTCACTTATAATGTTGAACGCCGTATCATAAACACAGATATAATCAATTTTGAAGTTGTTTATAGCTCCGAAAATATGTTCGTTGTACCATTTAGCGCTTCGCGTTTTAGTGAATTCAACAAGTTCATTCGAACAGGTGAAATCGTTCGCTGCCAGTCGCATGGATTCCGAATTCAGATCGAGCAGGGATTCAATTTCATTCTCAAATTGTTGTTGTGCGGCATCATGAACCTGTTTTTCCTGCACGAGGGTATAAAAATAAAGAGATGTAAAAAGAAGCAGGAATACTATTGCTGATATTGATAACAGGAAAATTACCCGTTCATATATGGTGTTAAGCTTTATCATTCGATCAGTTGATTAAAAGAAATTACCCGGTTTAAAAGGCAAAAACAGGGTTTT
>JBBSBT010000400.1:0-3730 GCA_038250985.1 Bacteroidales bacterium | reverse complement strand
TGCTTGTCGATACGGTAAAAACGCTCGAACAGCCTGGGGATATGATGTTCCTCAATTCCGAATCCATTATCTGAAATCTCAATCAGGTAATTTTCGTCCATATCGTAGAAACTTACTTTGGTGCGCCCACCCGGTATGCCGTATTTTACTGAGTTATCGATCAGGTTGGTAATTACGGTACGTATTTTTTCTTTATCGGCCCGAACTACCATGGTATCATTGTAATCAGCCGCAAATAGAAGTTTAATCTCCTTTTCTTTCGCTTTGGGTTCGAGGAATTCCAAAACCTCTCTCACCAGGGCCATAATTGAGAAATTAGCCATCTGCGGCGTTGCTTCACCGGTTTCGAGCCTCGAAATCACTTCCAGGTCCTCAACAATAGTGATCATCCGTTCGATATTCTTTTGTGATTTTTTCAGGTAGTCAATATTTATATCCGGGTCGTTAATGCCCCCGTCCATAAGTGTGAGTGTAAATCCCTGCAAATTAAAAAGTGGAGTTTTAAGTTCGTGAGAAACATTGCCAAGAAATTCGCGGCGATACACTTCCATCTTTTTAAGTTCATTGATTTCTTCGCTGCGGTCGTGAGCCCAGTTTTCGACCTCCTCGTTCACTTTCCTGATGATATCGCCGTGAATACTGGCAACCTGTTCCTTTTTAATATCTTTGGTAAGCTTCTGTTTGTGAATCGTTTTGTAAACCAGTTTGATGCGGCTGTAAATAAACCTTTCGAGCGAATAGGTCAGGATCAGGTATTGGATAAGTATCAAACCTGAAAAAGTAACCGGGATCAGTATCCACAGATATTGTTTGCTTTCAATACCCTCGAAAAGCAGGAATGTGGCAACTGCCATCAGTGAAAGCATAACTGAAAGAATAAATGCAAGTCGTTTTGGAGTGATTTCGGCCATTCAAATTTGGATTTACGATTTATGATTTACGAGGTACGATTTACGATTTGAAAAAGGGATTTACGATTTGGATTTGAGATCTGGATTTTGAGAATTACTATTTTCTGTTTTCCATTAACCCTTAACTGATAAATGTAAATAAACAACAGACTGCCCCAATCGAAATTCGTACTTCGTCAATCGTAATTTTTTATCTCGGGTCAAATTTATATCCCACACCTTTGATGGTTTTTATATGATCAGTGCCGGTTTTTTCGCGGATTTTACGGATGTGAACGTCGATTGTCCTTTCGCCGACTATAACATCATCATCCCAAACCTGCGACATTATTTCATCACGCGTAAACACCTTATGCGGTCTTGAAGCAAGTAGGTTAAGCAATTCGAACTCTTTACGGGCAAGTTGTATTTCCTGCTCACCCCGAAGTACCATATAATTTTCCCGGTTGATCTTTAAGTTGCCGGCTTCGTAAATGTTAGAAGATTCTGTAACACTTTTATGCCTGCGCAAAAGGGAGTTTACTTTGCTGACCAGCACAGCCGGTTTGATAGGCTTTGTTATATAATCGTCGCCACCGGCGTCGAGGCTCAGAATCTGAGTAAAATCCTCGCTACGGGCTGTGAAAAATACAACCAGTGCATTTTCCAGGCCAGGCATTCGTTTTATTTCACGGCAGGTTTCAATGCCATCCATTTCAGGCATCATAACATCCAGTAAAATAAGATGAGGCAAGCTCTCTTTTGCTTTCACGATTGCATCGCGGCCGTTGTCGGCCGTAAGCACGTTATATCCTTCTTTTCGCAGGTTATACCCGACAAAATCAAGAATATCAGATTCGTCATCTACCAAAAGTACTGTAAATGCTTTATTTTCCATAAGTAGTTCGTTTACATTATGTTATATCAGGTAATTTGAGTGGGTTGTTTTTTAATTTCTGCAGTTTGCTGTGTTTCACAATAACCGCATCGAAATAAAACACCAGCTCTTCAGCGATATTGGTAATATGATCACCGGCACGTTCCAGCTTGCGGATGATTGAAAACGCTTCCAGCAATATGGGGATATCATCTTGTCTTTCCTTAACCAGCCTGCAGATTACCGGGGTGACATCATTATTTATTTTATCCAGTTTTTCATCCATCCCGAATAAGGATTTTACCAGTTTACGATCACCTTTTTCGAATGATGCCAGGGATTCCTGTATCATGGATTGGGCAAGAAAGAACATTTCCGGTATCCGGGTTTCTTCGATTACTTTTGTTGGCCAAGGGTTTTCGGCGCGTTCGGCGCTTTTTGCTATAGCGTTCGCATAATCGCCGATTCGCTCCAGGTTATAATTGATTTTAAGCACGGACAGCAGAAAACGAAGATCAATCGCGACGGGATTCTGTAACATGATAATATTTTCGCAATCCATATCAATCTTTAATTCGAAAGCATCCACCAGTTTTTCATTGGCACGAACTTCGTGGGCCAGATCCTTGTCGCCGTTCACCAGGGCAAGACGCGCTTTTTCCATCTGGCTGTTTACCAGGTTCCACATCTGGATTAAATCGTTCTTGAGTTGGTCAAGATCCATTTCAAGGTGACTCATTATTTTTGGAGTTATTGGTTAATAGAAAATGGTTAATAGTATTTCGGTGTACGTTTAGTTTTCATTCGGTTGCAATAAAATTGTTACTCTGTAACTTTTAAACTTTTCTCAACCAAACCTACCTGTGATATAATTCTGTGTACGTTCGTTTCCCGGATTGAGGAATATCTTCTGGGTTACGTCGTGCTCAACCAGCTCACCGAGGTAGAAAAATCCTGTGTAATCGCTTATCCTGCCTGCCTGCTGAAGGTTGTGCGTAACAATAATTATGGTGTAGTTTTTTTTAAGTTCAAAGATCAGATCTTCAATTTTAGCCGTTGAAATCGGGTCGAGCGCAGAGGCGGGTTCATCCATGAGTATAAGCCGGGGCTGGACTGCAAGTGCACGGGCAATGCAAAGACGCTGTTGCTGCCCGCCCGAAATAGACATGGCTGATTTTTTCAGGTTATCTTTTACTTCGTCCCATAAAGCTGCCTGACGAAGCGACCGTTCAACCGTTTCTTCGAGCGTTCTGCGGTCATTGATGCCATTTACCCTCATACCATAAGCAACGTTTTCGAAGATAGATTTAGGGAAAGGATTCGGTTTCTGAAAAACCATACCAATTCCTTTTCGTATTTCATCAATTTTCGCTTCTTTCGAATAAATATTCTGTCCATCCACGGTTATTAAACCTTCGAGCCTGAAATTGCTTATCAGGTCGTTCATGCGGTTGAAAAGACGCAGAAAAGTCGATTTGCCGCAACCTGAAGGTCCAATAAGCGCCGTAACCGTATTCGGCTCAAATGTCATGTTGATGTCTTTCAGCGCATTAAAATCGCCGTACCATACATTTATATTTTTTGCTTCTGCTTGTATCATTCAGGGATTAAGGTTTTATTGGTTTGAAGTCCCGATAGCTATCGGGATTGAAGGGATTGAAGGGATTGAAGGGTTTGAAGGGTTTGAAGGGTTTGAAGGGATTGAAGGGATTGAAGGGTTTGAAGGGATTGAAGGGTTTGAAGAGTTTGAAGGGTTTGAAGGGTTCAATGCTTCGTGTACAAGGGTTACAGAGTTTCAGTTGTAATTCAATTGTTATGCATTATTCACATTTCGTTATTCATTATTCACTGTTTTATCTAGTCCATTTTTACTTTTTTGTTCAGGTAACGCCTTAACAAACTTGCAGCTGTATTGATAATAAGCACTATGGCTATAAGTACGAAAGCTGTTCCGTAAGCCATC
>JBBSBT010000399.1:0-3744 GCA_038250985.1 Bacteroidales bacterium | reverse complement strand
GGACGGAGGAAATCTTTTACAGAATTCCACTCCTCATCGGTTTTAATATTATCAGGCACGTTAAAGAGCGATGTGCGTAAAGCACCTTCAAGTGATTTCTGTGTTGGATACCAGATATCCTTTTTCTCGTTTAATACACCACCGCCTGCAAGAAGTTGTTTCCATTGCTCCGAAGTCATTTTGCTCTTTTTCACGGGCCTCCAGGCTTCGCCGCTTCCATCAATTATCCCTTTGCCGGTTATTGCAATATTCTCTAATCCCCTGCCATTAATGGGCGAAATACATCTTTTAGTTACAAGTCCCTCAAAATAAGTGTCAATCAGCGGATAGTCATCATAATTTTTACTGAAAATAATTAATGCACCATCGTCGAGATGCAGGTTAATATTACTTTTTAAAGTAATCGGTCCGGTGAGCCATATTCCGCCCGGAACAATTAACGTACCTCCCCCTTTTTGCGATAATGCGTCTATAGCCTTACTAAAAGCGCTGGTATTAAGATATACTCCATCACCAACTGCTCCGTAATCCGTAAGTGAACAGGTTAAGTCAGGAAAAACAGGAAGAGCCACTTGTTCCATGCTAAAAGGCAGACCTGTATACAGGTGGCTGTATTTGCCAGTATTCTGACAGTTAACAACAAAAACCAGATTTATGAAGACCAGGGTTATCAGTAAATTTATAGCTTTCAATTTTAGCATACTTTAGTTTCTTAGAATTCACCGGATAATAATTACAAAGATATTTCCGGGGATTTTAAATTATGTGCATTTTTTGATTTTTTTAATTAGTCATTTAGGTTTTTTTGAGCCCGGAGCCGTTTTTCTTTGCAGAATTAATTATTTATACAGTAATTTTATTGGCATATAATTACCCGCTGTATGATTTAGGATTGGGAACACTATAAAGTGTTTTAAACAGAATTATGAATTTCTTCTTTTATCTGAGGCCAAATAAAAACTATCAATTTAAACTAATACCATGAAAAAGTTAGTACTGTTTTCAATACTGATTTTAGTCGTTTTCGGTTTTACTGCCGTAAAAAAGGTTACAGTAACCGTTAAGAATCCCTTAAATACAAAGAGCATTAACGAAACGGTTGAAATCGGCATTCCGGACATTTCGAAAGCTCTCAAAACTAATGATTATAAAAGTTTTGTTGTTTTTGATAAGGCAGGTAACGAAATACCGTCCCAACTCATCTTTATGGGAGAGAAAACTCCACGGAAACTTATATTTCAGGCAACCGTTGAGGGAAAGAGTAAAGCCGTATATGAAATCAGGATTGGGAAACCTGCGGCATATACCCATAGAACCTTTGGCAGGCTTGTTCCTGAGCGCTTCGATGATTATGGGTGGGAAAATGACAGGATTGCATTCAGAATTTATGCTACGGCATTAATTGCCAAAGACGGGCCCAGCAATGGAATTGATGTTTGGGTAAAAAGAACGGATAAACTCATTATCGACAAGTGGGTGAAAGATTATAAAGCAGGTATATCGAGTTATCATAAAGATTCAGGCGAAGGCTGCGACTGTTATAAAGTTGGCAGGACGCTTGGTGCAGGGGCAATGGCTCCTTTTGTGAACGACTCTTTATGGCTGGGATCAAATTTCGAATCCTTTCAGACCCTGGATAATGGTCCGGTCAGAACTTCGTTCAGCGTAGTTTATCCTCCTTTTAATGTTAACGGCAAAATGGTTACTGAAACCAGGACTTTTTCTTTAGATGCCGGTTCGCAACTTTCAGCCATTACTGAGGAATATTCCGGCTATGGCTCATCCATGGAGGTTGCTGCCGGAATTATTGAAAGAAAAGCGGGCCATATTACATCAAAATCATCTGAAAAGGGCTATATATCCTATTGTGAGGATGATGGCGAAGATGGGAAAACATATCTGGGCGTTGTTTCGACAACTCCTGTACTTAAAATTTTTGAAAAAAATGATCATCTTTTGCTTTCAACAAAATACAATTCCGGTGAGAAATTCCTTTACTATGCCGGCGCAGGCTGGAGTAAATGGGGATTTGAAACAGATGATAAATGGAATCAATATCTTGAGGATTTTTCAAACAGGATTCATCACCCGCTTGTAGTCACAATAAAATAACTCCAGATATGTATGCACATATTTATGTAACATGAAGTTAGCATTCCGTGTACTCATCATCCTGTATTTTGCGCTGATAATCAATCAATCAGGCGCACAACCTAAGTGTACATTTACCCATTATTCGGTTGAGGACGGACTTTCGGAAGGTGAAGTACTTGCTATGCACCAGGATCGGAATGGATTTATATGGTTTGGGACTTTTGATGGGCTGAATCGTTTCGACGGAGTAAATTTTAAAGTTTATAAGTCAGGTTTTAACCGGTATAGTTCACTTACAAACAACAGGGTAGATAAAATTCAGGAAGATGATTATGGATATTTATGGCTTTTGTCAAATAACGGAGATGCACACCGATTCGATACTCAAAAAGAAAAGTTTATAAATTTTAAAGGTTCAACAAATCAGATTTCAAAAGATCAGTCACCCATACAGCAGATTTTCTGCTTTTCGAATGGAGAAACATGGTTAACTACCGAAAACGGAGGATGTGTAAGAATAATATCCAATAAATTTTCTGACAATTTTGAAATAGCCTATTTTCAAACCGAAGGCAACGGACATCAAAAAACGAATATCAACCTTATCCGGAAAGATAAAGAAAACAGTATCTGGATACTTGCATCCAACGGTATTTCGCTATTACGACAAGGTCAAAAGAAATTAGAAAAAATCGGTCAGCCCGACAATGCGGTTACTCAAACTTCTTTGCCATTCTATTCTTTTTTTGAATTTGGAGATAAAATCTGGTTCGGTTCCGGTTCAGGGGATATTTTTTCCTATGATTTCGCTGACAGAGGTTTTGAGATTATTAAAACGAGTGTTAAATCAGGGATTATTGCCATAAAACCTTTAAACCAAAGAGAACAAATTGTACTGACATCAAACGATGGTTTTTTTATTTTAAACAGAACTACCGGAGAAAAAACCTACTTCAGAAAAGAGAACAATCCGTCGATTCCGACCAATAAAATGATTTCAGTTTATGTGGATAAATTTGGAGAAGCATGGATTGAAACCTCCGTTGAAGGAGTTCTGCACTTTGATCCTTTTAAAGAGAAGGTCACTTTCTTTAAAATGAAGACGGATAAGACAAACCCGAATGTTTTTCTTCCTAACTTTTTTATTTTCGAAGATAAGAATGATTATTTGTGGGTACATCCTTTGGGAGGAGGGTTTTCGTATTATAACCGCGCCCTGAAAAAACTGGAATATTTTTATAACGAACCGGGCAATCCTTTGAGATTATTCCCTAACATACTCCATTCGGCGTTTTCCGATCAGCAGGGGAACCTATGGATGTGTACCATTTCGAGGGGAATTGAGAAAGCTACTTTTTACCCGGATCAATTTAAGTTGTTACAGCCAAATCCATCTTCAATCGGGCATGCTGAAAATGAAGTCAGAGCAGTTTTCGAGGACAAAAATAAATTCCTCTGGATAGCAACCCGGGATGGACTGGTTTATCTTTTCGACTCAACAAAAACCAACGTAGGCAATTTACGGGAAAATGGGTCATTTACTTCCGGAGAAAAATTTAACGGGCTCATTTATACCATTATGCAGGACCGAAAAGGGAATATATGGATGGGATCGAAAGGGAGAGGCGTGTTTAAACTCGAAAATGTCGG
>JBBSBT010000398.1:0-3747 GCA_038250985.1 Bacteroidales bacterium | reverse complement strand
TGGTAATGATTATTGTTAATAAGGTTTAAACTTGAGTTAGGAATCGCAGGTACTGATGGCGGGAATGAATAGATTTTATGGAGCAAAGGTGAAATTATTATATGTAAAAATATTACAAAACTTTTGAAATACTTTACATAATTCCCACATAATTCCTGGCTGTTTTTCAATGTAGAGAAATATCCAGGCTGGAAAGACGCCGGTTGCTGAAAAATATCTTGAATTTATAAGTTTCCGGATAAAATTTCCGAGAGTAAAATATGGGTGTTATCCTAATCCCAAATCAAGAATATAATAACCTGGATATAAAATAGAAACAGTTAAATTGCAGGAAAATATGTATTAAATTAAGTCGAACTGAGATGCAAGCCTCACCAGGTTTGCCGTATTCCTTACTTCGAATTTGGACAGCAAGCTGTTGCGATGGGTATCCACAGTAGTGGTACTGATAAAAAGTTTTTCTGCAATAGCATGATTGGTCAGGCCTTCGGCAATTAACTGCAGCACTTCTTTTTCACGGCGGGTAATAACGGGAATCCTGGCATTCTTGTTTTCGCGTATGGTTTTGGCGGCTTCGCTGCTCAAAAAATTATCCCCGGCCATTACCGCTTTAATAGCCTTAACTATCTCTTCCTGGCTGGCATTTTTCAGCAGGTAGCCTGAAGCGCCGTTCTGAATCATTTTCTGAATATAACTTTGCTGGTTGAATGAACTGAGTCCCAGAATCTGTATATCAGGATATTGCTCTTTTATTTCTTTGCACAAATCGATACCGCTTTTATCTGGCAGGTTAATATCGAGTAGCAGAACATCAGGTTGTTGCTTGCGGATAAATGCCATGCATGACGCGGCATTCATGGCATGGCCCATCCATTCAATATTTTTATCAGGCAGCAACAGAGAGCGTATGCCTTCAATTACCATGTAATGATCATCTGTAATAAAAATTTTTATGGCCATGGGTTTGTGTTTCAAAAAGTTAAAGTTTCAGTCCCGATAGCTATCGGGATTCAAAGTTTCAGAGTTTCAAATCTCAATTTTCAAAACCATATTCTCCAATATGATTAAAAATTTGTTCTTTAGGGTTCTCCCCCACGGGGAGATGTCCCTTGCTGCTGCATGCAGGGAAGGACAGAGGGGTATTTCCCAGATTCCAATTTCCAACATCCAACATCCAATATCCAACATCCGAAATCCGAAATCCGAAATTAGCTCCCTACGCATTCAACTCAATCTGCACCGAAGTCCCTTCTCCTTGCTTTGACCTTATATCCAGTCTTCCTTTCAGGAAATCAACACGGTTCCGGATATTTGCCCAGCCCATCCCTTTGTTCAGCTTAAGTATACTTGTATCGAATCCTTTTCCATCATCTTCAACCGTAACCGAAAGTTGACCATTTGAATTCGTAACCTGTACTATGGCGGAAGTGGCCTGTGCATGTTTCATAGCGTTATTCAGTAATTCCTGAACAATGCGATAAAGTGTAATTGAGGTCGTTGAATCTATGGAAAGGCCTTCTATTCCCATTGAATGGTAATTGACTTTCAAGGCTCCGCTTTGGTTTATATCGTTGCAGAAATCTTTTAACGCAGTATCCAATCCAAAACGTACCAACGCTTCGGGCATCATATTATGAGCCACTCGGCGCATTTCACTGATTGAGCTATCCAGCATATCAAGACTACGCTCAAAGGCCTGATGATTTTCAGGCGTCATTACTAAATTTCCTTTCATAGTTGTAAATGAATGTTTAATTCCGCTGAGCATGCCACCCAATCCGTCGTGCAAATCCTTTGCCAGGCGGGTGCGTTCCTGTTCTTCGCCTTTAACAACTGCTTCAGCGGCCGAAAGTTGGTTTTCTGTTTCCAGTTCAGAAATTCGCTGCAACTGGAGTTTTTGCTTTTGTTTGTAGTTCCGGTAGGATAGTAAAGAGATGATTAATAATGTCAAAGCGCTGCCCAGCAGAATTAAGTTAACCACATTTTTCTTCTGAAGAGAGAGTTGCTGAACCTTCATCTCAGTTTCAAGCTGCTTTATCTGCGCTGCCTTTTTTTCTGTTTCATATTTTTTTTCAAGACTAACCGATTTCTCCGAAATGATGCCATCAATCAATTCACCCAGAATGTCTTCACTTTGCCGAAAATATTTTTCTCCTGCATCAAGATCACCCATGGCAAACGAAAGATTTGAAAATACATTTAAAGCAGAAGCATATTCTCTTTTAAAGTTATTTTTTTTTGAAATTGAAATGGATTCCTCAAGTAATTGCCTGGATTTACTAAAATTATTGTTGTGAAGATAATAGATTGATAATGCTCTTAACGAAATTGCCTCAGTCTCTAATGAACCAAGTTTGCGGCTTAGTATAAGGCTTCTTTCGCAATTCCTTTTTAATACATTATAATTCCCTGTTGACAGTGAAACATCTGCAAGATTCAGAAGAATGGATGCTTCCATATTAATATTCCCAAGCTGTTTTGAAATACCTAATGCTTCGTTCAATAATGGCACTGCTTTTTCAGGCATTCTTTTTCTTGTATAACTCATCGAGAGGTTACTCAGCGTTTGTGCAAGAAAACTGGTCATTTTAAGCTGCCGTGATTGTTGTACCGCTTTTTGCCCGAAAATAATCGCTTTGTCATATTGGCCCATTTGCATGTATAAAACCTGGAGCTTATCATTTATTTGCAGTTCAATGTTATTATATTTCCTTCCTTCTACAATTTTTAATCCTTCGAGGCAATACTCAATTGCGGTCTGATAATCTGCCTTGAATCCATATGTAGCTCCGATATTCATTAAACCTATACCAATATTTAAAGTGTCCTTGTCAATTCGGGCTTTTGCCAATGCTTTCTGACCATAAAATATGGAAGAATCATACTGTCCGAGCAATGAACATACACCTCCGTAATACGTGAGGCTTTTAATAATTCCTTTATTGAATTTTATTTTATTGCTTAAGGCATAAGCTTTCTGATATATTTTTTTCGCTTCTTCCGGTTTGTCACCTTCATATAAATCCCCGATTCCTAAATACAGCAAAACAGCTGAAGTATCTTCTTTTGCTACAGGCACCAGCCTGAGAAGGCTATCTCGTTTTTCAAACTGGGCCCAAACCTGCATAGTTGAAAGCAATAAAATAGTTATGTAAACAGATACTCTCATGTGCTGCATTTCTTTAATATTTTCATTATACAAATGAACTAAACTTTTATGGATGTATACCTCCCCTTTTTCCATGATTTTGTGCTGTTTAATTGAATATCATGTTTTTACAGGATATCGAACCCTCTAATATAGTCAGATATTTGCATTTGTCATTAAGATTGACTAAAAATAGTGATGTTATACAATTTAGAAAGGAGATCAAATATGCACTACAAGAAATTGAAATTATATGTCGTCCTTATGATAGGAATCGGGCTGAAAGGACTCTACGCCCAGGAAACAATATCGGCAAGCGGAGGCAATGTATCGGGAACCGGAGGTTCAGTAAGTTACTCCGTCGGACAGGTATTTTACACCACAAATACCGAAACCGGCGGCTCAATATCGCAGGGAGTTCAACAACCTTATGAAATATCGGTAGTTACCTCGATTGAGGAAGGTAAAGGCATTTCATTACAATGTTCTGTATATCCCAATCCGGCTGCCAGCTTTCTGATAGTGCATTTCGAAGGAGAAGTTAAGACAAACTATAAAGCCAATCTTTTCGATATAAACGGACATCTTTTATCAAGCAG
>JBBSBT010000397.1:0-3758 GCA_038250985.1 Bacteroidales bacterium | reverse complement strand
CAGCTAAAATTACAGTTAACGTAGAACAGGTTCCGGCCAACCCGGTGGTAACAGTTTCGGGTGATCACCTGGTTTCAACGGCCGACTGGGGCAACCAGTGGTACAACCACCTGGGGTTGGTGACAGGTGCCACGGATCAGATCTGTTTTCCGAAAAATGACGATACGTATTATGTCATCGTTAAGAGTGCTTTGGGTTGCCTGTCGCCTGCTTCAAACAAGGTCGCATTTGGAATTACAGCCATCGGACCTTCTTATGAAAATGATTTTTCGGTTTACCCGAATCCCTTTAAAGGCATGCTTTACATTGATTATAACGTTATCTCACAAGGTGCCGTAAGGATTTCGATTTGTAATTTGTTGGGTGTCGAAATCGGGATTATGGATGAAGGAGTAAAAACTGCAGGTAATTACCAGGCTGTTTTTGACGGTAGCGGGCTGGCAACAGGCATCTACACTTTCAAATTATATAACGGAAGCATTGTGCAGGCTAAGAGGGTGATTAAAGTCAAATAATTATAGTTTCATCATACTGAAATTTTTATACTTTTATTTTTTCAAATAAACTGAATTTTCTCACAACCCTGTTTTATACTCAATCTATCATTAAAATGAAAAAAACACTTCTGTTAACTTTGATCCTTGTGTATGGATTTATTGGAATTCAGGCGCAAAACGCTTTGCTGACCGTTGCCGAAAAATCAGGATTTGAATCTACTGCCAATTATGCTGATGTACAACAATTTATAACAGGATTAACGAAAATCTCAAAACTTGTCAGGGTTGAATCCATTGCGAAAACCGCTGAAGGAAGAGAGGTCCCGCTTTTAATTATTGCTGATCCCTTGCCAAAATCCCCGGCTGATCTGGTCAACGATAAGCGTATTGTTGTTTATATTCAGGCAGATATTCATGCCGGTGAGGTGGAGGGAAAGGAAGCAAGTCTTATGCTGGCACGTGACCTGGTAAAAGGGTTAAATAATGACATTCTCAAAAAAGTTGTTGTTCTCATCTGCCCTCTTTTTAATCCCGATGGCAACGAAGCCATCAGCACTCAAAATCGCACGCATCAGAACGGTCCCAAAAACGGAGTAGGAATACGCTACAACGGACAAATGCTCGATTTGAACCGTGATGCCATGAAACTTGAAACCCCCGAAATGAAAGGACTTGTACGCAACGTGATCCGGAAATGGGATCCTTCGGTGATGGTGGATTGCCACACCACTAATGGCTCCTACCACGAAGAACCCGTTACATTTACATGGATGATCAACCCGGCGGGAAACCGCGAACTGGTTGAATTCATGCGCGACAACATGATGCCGGCCGTTTCCGGAATTTTATCTGAAAAATATAATGTGTTGAATTGCTTTTACGGTGAATTTATGGATTTGAAGAATCCTGAAAAAGGATGGATCGCGGAAGCCTCGGAACCCCGCTATCTTGTAAATTATGTTGGCGTGCGCAACAGGCTCGCCATACTGAACGAAAACTACGTTTATGCCGATTATAAAACCCGGGTGCTGGGCAGTTACAGCCTGTTGCATTCTATACTCGACTATTCAGCAGCTCACGCTGGCGAAATCAAGACGTTACTGAAAAATGCCGATTTAAATACAATTAACCGTGGGACGGAACCCATGGTACAGGATTCCTTTCCGGTTGAATATGCCGCACGGCCAACACCCCGTGATATAACTGTAAAGGCTTTTGAAGTTGATGTAACAGCGGATTCGCAGGGACGTGAACATTTAACGAAGAGTGATCGCAAAAAAGAGGTAACCGTTCCGTATATTGCTGATTATTTTGCCACAAAAAGTGTTTTACTCCCTTTTGCATACCTCATCAGGCTAAACGACCCGGCTGTAATAAACCTGCTCTCAGAACATGGAATTAAACTCGAAAAGCTTACAAATGATGTGAAACTCCCGGTTGAAACCTTTCAGATTACCGGGCTGAAACCTGCATCCCGTTTAAACCAGGGTCATTATACAAATACAGTGACCGGTACAATGGTAAACGACACCGTTGAATTCCTACCCGGAACTTATGTGGTGCGAATGGATCAGCCCCTGGCAAATATTGCCGCCTATTTGCTCGAACCGCAAACCAACGACGGGCTATTATTCTGGAACTTTTTCGACCGTTATCTGGTTCCGCAATGGGGAAGAGGGTATAACGCGTACCCGGTTTACCGGCTGATGAAAAAGGCTGAAATCAAAACCATAAAAATAAATGAAAATTAGGCTTTGTTGCTATAAGCCGCGTTTTCCTAATCGGTATTATCAACGAAACAAGATTGAAATTTTAATTTATACGTATTCTCTGAAATCAAACATTTATAAATTTATATAATTCTGACACAATGGGAAATTTTAACTTCTTACAAACGCTGATTGGTTCATTTTACAAACCGGAAACATACCGCGATGTGGTGAACCATAAAAAAGGAAATACGTTTGGTTACTTGGTATTACTGGTATTGCTGTGTACAATTCCGCTTATTGTTGCCATAACCGTCGGGGTAAATAATTTCATGAAAGATGAGGGCGCTTTCATTGTCGGACAGTTGCCTGAGATCAGTATCAGAAACGGAATGGTTTCGATGGATAAAGAATCCCCTTATTATATAAAATCCAAAGCGGGCGAAACACTTTTTGTTATTGATCTGTCTGATTCAGCCGATATTGCTGAATTACAGGGAAGTGCAAAGGTGCTGCTCACAAAAAACAAGCTGATCGCTCAGCAAAAAGAAAATGAAACCCGCACGTATGATTTGTCAAAGGTTGATAGTTTTACGATGGATGGGCCGAAAATTATGGGGTGGTTTGATTACGCATGGGTAGCATACATAATTATATTCGTATTCATGGTTATTTTCTTTTATATCTATCGGCTTGTGCAGGCCTTGATAAACGGGGTATTCGGACTGGTCATCAGTTCGCTGGTAAAAGTAAACCTGGATTTTACATCACTGATTTATATTGCCATGGTGGCCATTACTCCGGTCGCAGTTTTGGCTTCCATTATTTTGGCAACGGAAATTCAGATTCCGATGAAAGGATGGCTTGGATTTATTGTAACCCTGGGATATATCAGTTTTGGCATACTGGCAAATAAACCTCAGCCAACTGTTTCCGACAGCGGGAATTCCCTGGAAACAAACGAATCAGAGGCGAAATAAATCCTAAAATACACCAGGCTGGAAACAAACTGATTTATTTCTGCGGATAGTATATCTCAAGTATTTTAGATTCTGTATGTGGCACAATCTGTATGCGCTCCATAATGGCGGGAACAAGTAAAACTTCGCCTGCTTTCAGAGTTTCGGTGCCTCCTTCGTATTCGATGCTGCATTTCCCTTCGGCACATTGAAGGATGACAAACGAATCGAGGCCGCTGTAATCTTTTATTACTGCCTTGTTAAAATGTATAAGGCTGGTATTGAAATAGGTGCTTTCGACAACCGGAACCGTTTTATTAAAGGCTGGCTCATATTCCGTGCGGTAACTTTTGTGACGGGTGAAATCGAGAGCATCAAGAGCGAGGTCCGTGTGAAGCTGACGGGCAACTCCTTTATCATCCACCCTGTCGAAATCGTAAATACGGTAAGTTAAGTCGCTGGTTTGCTGGATTTCGAACAGCAGCAGCCCTGGTCCAAGTGCATGCACCCTGCCTGCAGGCATAAAGTAAACATCATCGTTATGAACCTTTTCATAATTCATTATTTCCAGAATCGTACCTTTATTCAGGTTT
>JBBSBT010000396.1:0-3761 GCA_038250985.1 Bacteroidales bacterium | reverse complement strand
GGGAAGAACTTCCTCCTGTTTTTATAACCTCTTCCCACTCAGGGGAAGGGAAAAATGAAATAAATGATTTTATTGCTAAGGCCAATACGGAGTATGGCTCACTTATCGAACAGAAATAATCTAAAAAAACAGCAGGTGATGAAATGTTTTTCGTGGACAATAAATCACAGTTTCAATCATTGATTTTCCTGCAAAAAAAAAGTTCTGAAAACAGCTTTCTCTTCATGCAGAAAAAACTGATTTTCAGAACTCCCGAAATATGGTTTATGTCTATTTAAAAAGAATGAGCACCTTACTTTTAGGAACCATATCCCCTTCTTTTATATAAATGTCCTCTACAACACCATTTTCATTCGCAAATATGGTATTCAGCATTTTCATGGCTTCCAGGTCTATAAGTTTATCCCCTGCTTTAACTTTCCCCCCTTTTTTCGCATAAATTTTCTTTATAGTCCCGGGGATAAACGAAAGAATTTTTTTGGGATCAACAGGTTCATAGGCTTTCCTTCTAAGATATTTCTTGGTGAGCCTGGTCTTATATTTTACATCCTCAATTATCAAAGTATGAAATGCATCAACTTCTGCTATTTCAGATGTTCCTGATTTTATTTCTTTTATATTCAGACTTTTTGAATTATCACTTGTTGACATAATCATTACTTAAGTTAAAATATCTATTGAAGAACGCAAAGGTGTAATCGTGGCAAATTTAGTTAACGCCCAAAAACTTGATGGTTTAGCGTTGTATTGTTATATCATTCAGGATTACATCTTCAGGTGAATTAAAATGGTGGTATACCATGCTTTTTCATAGGTACATCAACCTTTTTATCTACTGAAATGGCAAGGGCATGAATAACCATATCCCGGGTTTCTTCAGGACTGATTACTGCATCAACATAGCCGTATGCAGCTGCAACGTAAGGATTTGCGAACTTTTCTTTATACTCTTTGATTTTGAGTTTGCGCATTTCATCCGGGTTTACAGCTTCTGTAATTTCTTTTCTGAAAATAATATTTGCTGCACCTTCGGGGCCCATAACCGCAATTTCGGCAGTTGGCCATGCAAAAACAAAATCAGCGCGCAAATGGCTGGAACACATGGCAATATATCCTCCACCATAAGCTTTACGTGTGATAACTGTAATTTTTGGAACTGTAGCTTCGCTGTAAGCATAAAGAACTTTGGCTCCGTGCCTGATTACGCCTGCATGCTCCTGGTCAACTCCCGGCAAATAACCCGGTAAATCGACCAAAGTAACTAACGGGATACTGAACGCATCGCAATAGCGGATAAAGCGGGCGGCTTTGTCGCTCGAATCGACATCGAGAACACCGGCCAGTACCAAAGGCTGATTAGCAACAAATCCCACGGTATATCCATTCATACGGGCAAAACCGATCACGATATTCTGGGCAAATAAATCCATGACTTCAAGGAAGTCGGAATCGTCGCAAATACCGCGGATCACATCTTTAACATCATAAGGCTGGCGCGGGTTGGTAGGAAATACTTTATCGAGGCTGTATTGGCGCACCCTTGGCGGTTTTTTGGGAAAGGGCTGGGCTCTCTTCAGATTATTCCAGGGAATGAAACTACAGAGTTTTTTAATTTGTTCGAAACATTCAATTTCACTTTCGGCAAAGAAATGTACATTGCCGGTAATTTCGGCCTGCACACGTGCACCGCCGAGATCTTCCATTGATATCTCTTCGCCCAGTACCGTTTTTATCACTTCGGGGCCGGTAATGAACATCTTGGAAATTTTATCGACCACAAAAACGAAGTCGGTTAAAGCCGGCGAATAAACGGCACCGCCGGCGCAAGGTCCCAGGATCACTGAGATCTGGGGTATAACACCTGAAGCCTGCGTATTGCGGTAAAAAATTTCACCATATCCTGCAAGTGAGTTTACACCTTCCTGTATACGTGCTCCACCTGAATCGTTGATCCCGATAAGAGGGATCTTAAGTTTCATGGCATGATCCATGATTTTGGTGATCTTTTTAGCATGCATATAGCCAAGTGAACCTCCAGCAACCGTAAAATCCTGCGCAAAAATACATACAGGATAATTATTGATGGTTCCTGTACCGGTAATTACACCATCGCCGGGCAGGTATTTGTCGCTCATTTCAAAATCACGTCCGGCATGTTCAACAAACAAGTCGTATTCGTGAAATGACTTTGTATCCAGCAACGCGATTATTCGTTCGCGGGCTGTCAGCTTTCCGGTTGCTTTTTGCTTTTGGATGGCTTTATCGCCACCGCCACGCAATGCTTCCTGCATTCTGCGTTTCAGATCAGAAGATTTGGAGCTTAAGGACATAGATGTTTAGTTTGTAAATATTTTGGGAGTCGCTCTTAGGCGAATTATTCATTACCACGCAAAGATACAATTATTTAATCGTTTGTTTATGCATGAGGAATGTAATTAGTGTACACCAAACTGTTCAGGTTTGATATAATTCACTAATTTTGAGGCTTTAAACATGTGTGATGAATATTGAAGAATTACGGGATTATTGTCTCTTAAAACCTGCAGTTACCGAAAGTTTCCCTTTTGACGAATCCACACTCGTGTTTAAAGTTGCCGGGAAAATGTTTTTACTCACTGACCTGGTGGATGCTTTTGCAATGAATGTTAAAAATACTCCTGAAAAAGTTGAGGAGTTGAAAGAACAGTATCCAAGTGTTTTACCCGGCTATCATATGAATAAAATATATTGGGTAACAGTGATGATCGACGGAAGCATAACCGACTCCTTATTAAAGCAATGGATTGACGTATCCTACGACCTTATTATTTCCGGGTTTTCCAAAAAGCAGAAAGAACTCTACTCCGAAATGGCAGCCGGGAAGTAATTATTGAAGCGGAACATATTTGGAGAGAGCATTCACCAATGCAGCTTTGGATTGAACACCAATAAATGTTTCCATTAACTGCCCGTCTTTAAAAATCATGACAGTTGGGATAGATTGTATTCCGAACCGGTTGGCCAGCGGTCCGTTCTTGTCAATGTCGACTTTACCTACCTTTACTTTACCCACTGTTTGGCCGGCAATTTCTTCAATTACCGGCGCCATTGCTTTACAAGGCATGCACCAGGTAGCCCAAAAATCAACCATTACAACACCTTTCCCGGTTTCGTCAACGAAATTGTCGGTTGTAAGTGTGACAATATTTTTTTCAGATGAGCCTGATTTACAGGATGTGAGGCTTATTGCGAATGAAGCAATAAGAAGTGCAAGGATTGTGATTTTTCTCATTTATATGTTATTATTTAATGTTAAACAATTTAATGTGTGTAAAAGTTTATTTTAAGATAACCTGGGTGATTCCTGAGCCCCCGGTTTCGAGCGAAGCATCTTCAAAATGTTTTACTTCGGGGATTCCGCCCAGGTAATTACGGATTACGCTGCGCAGTATGCCGTTTCCTTTTCCATGCAGAATGCTCACTTCAGAAACATGCAGCATAATGGCTTCATCAATATAACGTTGAATAAGTGCTTCGGTTTCATCCGCCCGCTTTCCACGCACATCGATGGTGATGCGGAAATTGGCCATACGTGCATTCATATCATTTACCATGTTCTGATAGGCAACACCGCGGTTCACTTCTTTCCGGACTGCTGTGCTTCCTGAAACTACTTCAAGATTGTCGCTTTTTACCTTTAGTGTGACCGTATTAAAAGCTACCGTAACATCACGGCCATGGATTTCTATTACCTCACCCGATTCATGCTGCCCTTTCATCCT
>JBBSBT010000395.1:0-3774 GCA_038250985.1 Bacteroidales bacterium | reverse complement strand
GATAGCAGGATTGTTAATAGTTTTTGCCGGCGAGGGCTTTTGTTTCCTGATCAATGGCGTTAGCTATCTTTTTGTTATAGCATCCTTGTTATTAATGAAAGTTACGCCACGTATCATAATCAATAAAAACACGGCAGTTCTTAAGGAAATGAAAGAGGGGTTTTCTTATGCTTTTGGATTTGCCCCTATTAAATACATTATTTTGTTACTAGCCCTTGTAAGCCTTACAGGAATGCCCTATACCGTTTTGATGCCTGTATTTGCAAAGGAAATTCTGCATGGTGGCTCACATACGTTCGGTTTCCTGATGGGAGCGACCGGTTTAGGAGCTCTGGCAGGTGCATTTTATCTGGCCTCGAAAAAAAGTGTATTGGGGCTTGAAAAACTTATCCCCATGGCTGCAGGCTTGTTTGGGCTGGGGCTTATTACTTTTTCTTTATCCCGTTTTTTCATACTTTCGATGGTGTTACTGGTATTTACCGGGTTTGGAATGATGTTACAGATGGCGTCGAGCAATACCATTTTGCAAACCATTGTCGACGATGATAAAAGGGGTCGCGTAATGAGTTTATATGCCATGGCGTTTATGGGGACCGCGCCTTTCGGGAGTTTGCTGGCTGGTGCATTGGCAGATATCATAGGAGCGCCCGCTACCATTCTGTTTGGCGGCGCAGCCAGCATAACCGGAGCCATTATCTTTGCCCGCAAGCTTCCTGAATTGAAAAAGATGATACGGCCGATTTACCTCAAAATAGGTGTTATTCCGCCGGAAGGAGTTGAGGAATTGAGATAGTAAGCATTTTCCCGGCAATCAAACGTTGCTCAATCTATGCTTTGTTTTCTCAACTTCGAACAGTTTATTTTCCTTTTTATAATACGTTGAATTCAAAATAATAAACAGTTTTGTTATTTCGTTTATAATGGCCTGTATAAATATATGTTGTTCATTGCTGATCTTTTCAATCGGCATCACACAAAAAACAATAATATTCAGATTCTGAGGATTTGAAACTACCGGGGTAAGCGGAGAAATACTTTGATTTTCGACAATCATTTTATTACTTACATGCGGATATCCAAAGGCAAAACCGGTACGTATTTCAAGGTGTTCACTGATTGTTCGTTGTGTTTTGCTGTTAACTATCCTGAACAACACCCAGTTTACATTTACAATTCCCAGAACATGTTCCCCCAAAAAATGAAGAGACTTCTTCAAGTCTTCTTTGGATTCGGGATATTTGTCGACAGCATTAAAAATCGATTTTATTTCCTGTATCTGGACATTTATAACACCAATATACCGGTATGAAGCATCAAGCTTTTTTTCAACAGATTTTTTGTCGCCGGCAATTTTTTCGGCCATTTCTTTATGCCTGTTTACTTCACGATTATATAAAAACATGATTAAAATACTCAGAAGAAACAAAATTGACAGAAGTGTCCCTTCAATTGTTTCCTCCTCAATAATAAATTTTTTGGTTAAATGCATCGGGCCGCTGATCAGGGTTGGTGTGTAAAATATAAAGGAAAACAGGATTATAAAAAGTATCAAATATAAAATCTGAAGAATCGAAGGTCGGAAATTGAAATTTTTCATACAAAAGAAATCAAGCTGAAGGATTGGGGTTATTTTAATTATGAAAAATAACTAAAGAATGATTCATTGAAAATCCTGTTGTTCTCAAAGCAGTGGAAACAAACAGGCTATGGTCTGTTATACTTTAACATGTGTTCATGATTGATCGTTGGTTGCAATTCAGGATTTGTTTTTTATAACCAGAAACCGGGGATAAAAGTATATTAAAAAAAAGAGGATTTCCCGTTTTTATCAAAATTTAACACCTGGAGATGAATACATTATGCTTAGGATCATTTCCGTTTTTATACAGATGGAAATAGAAGTCATGTCAAACGTTTCTGAAAAAAAACTTTCCATTTTAGCACCCTATCCGGGTTGAGAAAGTGAAGTCTAAATAATTGTTAAAATAAACTTTTCCATTAAACTTTTTATATGCTGGTATGTCTATATGAGTATAATAACAATTAAAAATAATTTAATCATGAAAAAGTTAGCAGTATTATCAATGGCTCTCCTTTTCGTTGGCGCTTCATTACAATCGCAGGCCCAGGTTAAGCAAAAAGGAGAAATTGCAGAAGCAAAAAAAGAAGTAAAAACAGAAAAAAAGGAATTAAGGACCGAAAGGATTGCCCTCAGGAAACTTGAAGGTACTAAAGTGAGTGAGCTGGCTAAACAACAATTTAGATCCGATTTTGGCGCTGTGCCAAATGTACAATGGAGAAGATCAGCTACTTTTGACGAAGCCACTTATACTAAAGCTGGCCATAAAGTAACTGCTTATTATGACAGTGGAAATACATTAGTTGGTACATGCACAATTGAAACACTTGCCGATGTGCCTGCTAAAGGACAGGCTGAAATAAAAACCAAATACAAAGGCTATACACCAAGGGTTGTCATCTTTTTTAAAGACAATGAAGCTAACGACACCGACATGTTGCTCTATGGGAATCAGTTTGAGGATGCAGACAACTATTTTGTGGAGTTAGCCAAGGGAAAACAGAAAATGGTTGTACAGGTAACTCCGCTGGGAGCTGTTTCTTATTTTGCTAATCTCTGAGATTGGGAATTTGACTAGTAATTAAAGCAGACTGGATCGCATATCCTGTCTGCTTTTGTTTTAAACAGTGATGTACAATTAATTTGTGTTTCCCGGGTCACAACTCTCTAAAATAGATATGTTTGAGGCCCATAATGAATTAGTCAATAAATGAGTTGTTTTTGTACTCAAATCTGGATTTGAAAAATATATATTTCTAAACAAATACAATTTAGTGCTACTTTATACCTTAAAATAATTTAAAAGAACCATATCCAGAATGAAAAGAGACAGGCTGTCTGAATCAAATTTGCCCATCTGATTGATTTCATACAAATAACTAAAAATAATATGCGGCAAAAGATAAAAGCAGTACTTTTGCACTCGGATTTTAAAATCACATTAAATGGACGAAGGCCCTGATATATCTCGATTACTCACCTGATTCCAGGGGATAAACGGCCCGGCTCCGATACCCTCCTGAAATCGCAACTTAGGAGGATGTTCTCATGACACCAATAACGACATTTTATTTAAGCCAGTTCATCGGCCTAAAAATTTATTCCCCTGACAACCAGGTTTTAGGCACAATTAATGACATCCTGGTTCGCACCGAACCTGCTTTGATGGATGATCCTGACCGTCCGCGTGTCGTCGCACTGAAAACAGGCACAAGCAAAAAACCGGTATACATCAGTTTTGAACAATGCACTATCACTAAAAAAAAGGGAAAGCCTAACGCTGTCTGCCATAAAAAAAAGCAGGTGGACAGCGAAACGGTCAGCGATTTACTTCCATTAAAGCAAAAAATCCTGGATAAGCAGATTGTTGATATCAATGGCCGTAAAGTGGTCAGGGTCAATGATATTCGTTTTGCTTTGGTTGAGGGCGGCATGTTTCTGGTTGCCGTGGATGTAGGAGCCGAAGGACTTCTGCGAAGACTTGGCATAGTCTCATCCGTAAAAGCCATCGCTTCCGTTTTCCGGTTCCCGGTCCCGTCCAAATTTATCATCTGGGATGAAGTTGATACGCTTGATGCCATCACTATGAATATCAAGCTGGGGAAGCCCTTCTCAAAGCTTCAGACCATGCACCCCTCGGACCTGGCTGATATTTTTGAAGAATTGGGCCGCAGCAGCCGCACTTCCATTTTCAG
>JBBSBT010000394.1:0-3776 GCA_038250985.1 Bacteroidales bacterium | reverse complement strand
TTTTCAGGAAGATAATCGGACGTTTTCTGAGCATGAAGCAAACAGGAATAACCAATTGCCAGAACAAGAAGTATTGAATATTGTTTTTTCATAAGCGTAATGTTTATTTATCGATTGCAGGAACTAAGGTATTAATATCCATGGCTTCCAGAAACCGGTTTAAACTATATCCGGGAGAATTACTTTTAAGCCAGTCGTTCTTAATGGTAGTATAACTTTTGGTTTCGGTCAGACGCCTGAAAGTTAAAAACTGAATCGCCGAACGCGGGAGTTTTTTATTCCAGTATTCAGGATTTAAACGCACAACCGGCTGTGGACCGGGTATTGTTGTGATTTTCAAAAAGGGACTGCGTTCGTCGTATGTATTGTGATAGGCCCATCCATCGCGCTCGGCTTCGGAGAATTGGGAATATTCAGCTTCAATAAATCCCAGCATCAATTCCGACTGAAGCTTATCAGGATAAAGTTTCCAGTATTCGATAAGCCATTCGGCCAATTCGCGGAATTTAACCGGCAGGTAATAAGGTGGCCGTTCCGGATTGTAAACAACAATAATCTCGCTGCCGTACCTGTCGATTCCATTGCCAAGTACTTCTTTTTCAGCTGGTATATCGATACAATCACGTAGTTTGTCGCTTACACTTTTCCATTTTTCGTAATTAAAGCCTTCTTTTGTCTCTTCAGTAGGTTTTGAAGCGCCCAGGCTATAGTTACCGCCAAAAATATTATCCAGGTTATTAACCATTATGCTCCAACTGGGTGGTTCAATTTTATAAAACTGAGCATGGCCTTTATCCATAAACCAGTCGCCAAATCCAAACCGAATCAAACCTGGAATTCCATATCCAAATTTATCGGGACATTCTACGCAAATAACATAGGTTTCACACTCAAATCCTTTCTGATCAGTAAAAACCGGGTTTTTACGCACCAGGTCTGTTACCCTGATAATTTTTTGATAATTGGCGGTTGTTTCCGCTTTCGTGAAGCCACAATCGTAATTGGTGTAAACATTCCAATTTATCAGTTTGAAAGTGCCCGGATGATCGGGAAGGAGCGGGTAATCTTTCTGAGCACTGCTATTAAATGACAGTAGGAGCATGAGGCTCGTCACGAAAAAGAATCTATTTTTCATTATGAATACATTTTAATAGTTGATTTTTAATGATTCTACAGTGATTTCATTTACTGAATTGATCACCTCAACACCAGCTTTCATCGATTCGGGACATGCTTTGAACTCTTCAAGGAAACTTTTACCTGCTTCGTCAAACGATTTCGTACGGATCAAAAGCGATTCTATTATCGGGCTGGCAACTTTGGCTGCTGCTTCAAACTCAGCCGGAGCGGCATTAATGGCCTTACCAAGATCTTCAGTTACTTTTGTCCACTCTTTAAGCGTTTTTATGTAATCCGTTACAGGGCCACTGCTAAAATTATCCACGCATTTTTGCAGATTTTCGAAGCCTGATTGCATTGTTGATAAGGATTCGGAGTTTGCGGTAAGCTTACGCGACTGTTCGCACCCACAACCTCCCGGTTCATAGGGCAGGCCCACCTGGCGCTGCTGGATTTGCGGGCGTTCCGGATCAATGAGCACTTCGTCTTCTGCTGGCAGATCTTCGGTTTGCGTATCGTTAACAGTCGTTTCTTCGATTGGCTGTGTTGGATCGGTTGGATCTGGCTTTGCAGTTGCATTTGGTTTAGGCGTTGCATCGGCTATAGGCTTTTCACTCTCTTCAGGATATTTTTCCTGTTTTGGCTGTGGCTTAGTCCCCTTCCGGCAAATGCTCTGAAGACCGGAGATTCTTTCAACCTGTCGGTTTGCCTGCTCGTAAACCTGAGTTGCACCTGTTAAGCGAATGCTTGTTGCAAGAAGAGTTCCCAGATCATTACCGAACTTTGTAGCTGCATCAAGGGTTTCGTTAGCACTAACGGCGGATTTCAACATCTTGTCTCCACTCAGTTTTACTAAAACCTTTGAAACATTATATGCCTGAGTTGCGGCATCGCCACCCTTCACAAAACTTTGCAGAAGTGAAGCACTACTAATTATATCGGCGGCAGTTTTGGCGGCAGCACTGGCAGCGGAACCACCTGAAAGGGTTCCAATTATTAATTTAGCTGTCTTCTCTGCCAAATCATAGGTAGATTTTCCAATTTCATCTGCGGCCTTTTCAAATTCCTTAGAGCCGGTAATTTTTTCGACTTCCTCAGCAGCCCTTTTCTGTTCTTCTTTGGCTAAACGCATCATCTCGGCAAGCCTTGCATTGGTCTCCGCATCGCAGTTTACAATTTCTACTTCCACCGGCGCACCTGTTGTTCCGCCACATTTGGTTGTTGCCTGCACTGTGGTTTTACCTGAACGTATACCCTGCAAAGCAATCACATCGCCAAGTCCCACAGCGGTTACTGTTCCTGGATCGGACGCTGAAAATGTAAGCAGATCAGTGGCTTCACCCGGTTGCGTTTCAACAGGGATTTTCACTATCCCACTAAGACTTTTTCCATCAATATCAAATAGAGGAATCGGGGGTATGGCTTGTCCGTTGTTGTATGATTTTACAACAACACAAGCTGCAACCTTCGATGCTGACGCTTTTTTCCCTTCGGGGCTTGTATATTCAACATACAATGTTCCGCGCCCGGGTGATGATCCACGAAGTTTTGCAGACGAACCGTTTGATTCAATGGTCAATATATCTTGTGGTTCGGCCCAAAACCTGTAAGTGCCGCCTTCCTTATTGGCTTTGGCCGTTACCACACCTTCTTCCCCAACGCCCATTTCAGAGCAGCCATTGAGTGAAACTTCGGGTTTACGCATAAAACCAAGAGGCGCAAGCTTAATCACAACTTCTATTTGTCTCTCATATTCACTGTAATAACTCTTGATGTATCGTTTGGCTGAAGTTTGGATTGTAAATACTTTTTCTTCCGGGTTAAGCATGAATTCGTCAAAATCCTTGTAGTTTTTAAAGAGCAATGGTTCGTATATTTCTTCTTCAGTTTTGTATGTAGGATCTACTTTTGCCAAAACACCAATAGAAAAAGGCTCATTTACCGGAACTAACTTTTCCATCTCATTATCCCATCTAAGCCATTCGCCTTCGCCAAAAGCACGCTCACGTAATTTATACATTGGTGTACCGAAGTCAAGTCGTAACTCATAGCCAGGCACTAAAGGGGCAAGCTGCCCCGAAGGAGCTATATAAGTTATAATACTCAGATTTAGTCTATCCACGCTGTTCTCCCCTGAAGCATAGAAACGTTCTGTTTGTATATATTTTTCCTGGCTGTCACTATTTTTTTTATTCACCCATCTCAATCCATTAGAAGTACTCGTAGTCTTTACATTGAGCGGATACTGCTGTAAGGCAGGGGTATTTGAATAATTAACCCGAAGAACAGAGTTATCTGAAGCGCATGTAAAAACAGGGCAATTTGCAGAGGGATTGCATTCTGTTATTCTTGTTGATGGATTTTTGATGTATCGATCAACACGATCACGAAAAATCTTGCCGTTTACCTGGCCTTGGATCACCGTGGTTTTGGAATTCATATCCTTATAATCATTTTTTGTAGGGGAATATGTTGTTTCGGAAATGGTAATTGTAAATTCACCGTCGATGTATTGAGCACACATTACGGCAGGCAGTAAGGCGAGTAAAAATGCCAGCAATATTTGAAAGTGTATGTGTTTGTTTGACATGACCTTAGTGTTACTTGTTTTTATTTACATCCTTAAAATCCAAATATTATCTTTTTTCAATTAAAAC
>JBBSBT010000393.1:0-3787 GCA_038250985.1 Bacteroidales bacterium | reverse complement strand
TGTAACTTTCGGCAGATATTTGCGCCAAAATAAGATTACAATTTGCTTTCCCTACTTGACTTTGATCTGAATTTAAAATACTTTTCAATTTACCAATAAATCATGTTCACCTTTAACTAAAGATACCCTATCATGGATCTGATGACAATTTTACTGCTTATTATCGTTCTTTTTCCAATGCTGAATTATTGGATTTTCGAAGATGCCGGCGTTGCCGGATACAATGCACTTATTCCATTTTACAATTATTACGTATGGCTGAAAATAATAGGGAAACCCTGGTGGTGGCTTATTCTCATGTTGGTTCCGTTTATCAACATGTTTATGATCATGCTCATGCTGGTACAAACAGCACTGAGTTACGGGAAAAATGACCTGGGCAATCAAGCACTTGCTGTACTGTTTCCATTTGCATACCTGCCTTACCTGGGAATGTCAGGTAAAGAACATTATATAAAACCGGAGAACAGGGTCCGGGCTAAAAAATCACAGGTACGCGAATGGACTGATGCCATTATATTTGCAGTGGTAGCAGCATCCATTATCCGCATCTTTATGATCGAAGCCTATACAATACCTACTTCATCGATGGAAAAATCATTGCTCGTAGGTGATTTCCTCTTTGTAAGCAAGATGAGTTATGGTCCTAAACTACCCAACACTCCGCTTGCATTCCCATTTGTGCATCATACCATGCCTTTGACACAGTTCACCAAGTCTTACGTTGAATGGATCGAATGGCCCTATTACCGTTTCCCGGGATTTACCTCGATAAAACATATGGACGTAGTTGTTTTTAATTACCCTGACGGAGATACTGTTGCTCTTAAACAGCAGAATTCAAGTTATTATTCATTGGTTCGGCAGCTTGGCCGCGAGCGGGTATGGAACGATAAATTCAACTTTGGCGATATTGTAGCACGGCCGGTTGATAAACGTGAAAATTATATAAAACGTTGCATTGGGTTGCCAGGCGATACCATTAAAATTATAGATGCAGTTGTATATATCAATGGCAAAAAAGTAGAATCCCCTGAGCTTTCGCAAACCACATACCTGGTAAAAACGGATGGGAATCCAATCAACAGACGCACCATCGGCAAACTTGATATTACTGAACAGATTCAAATGAACGAAGCGGGAGACCAGGAAATCACATTAACTAAAGAATCGGTAGACGAACTAAGGAAAATGCCCAATGTGCTTTCAATTACCCCGGTCATTCAGCCCAAAGGCTACTGGCTGCCTGATATTTTCCCTTACGATTCAGCCTATGCATGGAATGTGGATAATTTCGGGCCTTTATATATTCCGAAAGCCGGGGTAACGATTCAGCTTACGCTTGCTAATCTTCCGTTATACAAAAGGATAATAAATGCGTATGAATTAAATTCACTTGAAGTAAAAGACGGAAAAATATTTATAAATGGCAAAGAATCAACCTCTTATACCTTTAAAATGGATTATTACTGGATGATGGGCGACAACCGCCACAATTCAGCTGATAGCCGTTTCTGGGGATTTGTGCCAGTAGACCATATTGTAGGGAAAGCTGTATTTGTCTGGCTTTCGCTTGATAAAAACAAGTCGCTGTTCGGTGGAAAAATAAGATGGAGCAAATTATTCAGAACTGTCCATTGACAGGACAGAATTTTCTTCTGAAACCCGTCACAAGGATTCATGAAATTCAAATCAACCGGCAGATCTTTTTCAATGTTTGGAAAAGATCTGCTTGTTTGATAGAAAATAGCCATCCGGACTTTATTAAAAATTTCATATTTTTGCACAATTGCGGAACAGAATAATAAACTTCAAAGCTGCAAACAACCACAACTGATTATACCCTATACAACCTAATGCCCCGATACACCTCAAATTCACTTCCCAAAAATACATTGCAGGATGAGCCGGTCAACTCACCTCCTGAGCCAAAAGAGAAGAAAAAAACCAAGTCTCCGAAAGCGAAGCTGGTAGAAAACCTGAATCCCCAGAATTCCCGCCTGGAGAAGCTCTCGCAGGTTGTGGGCGTGTTTTCGTTACTGGCTGCATTTTTTCTTTTCGTTGCAATTATATCATTCCTTATCAACTGGTTTTCAGGTGATTCAGATGATATTTTTTCTGGTGTAGGTTTTTCACGCATTTTCTCCGACAAAACACTGGAAGCCAATAACCTGGGAGGCCGTCTTGGAGCAGCAGCATCCGTTTTACTTGTTAAACAAGGCTTTGGTTTAGGAACCATATTGATTCCGATCTGGTTATTTGTGCTCGGGGTAAGATTATCCCTGAAACATAAAATTATTTCGCTCGGTTCCAGTCTTGGATTCATATTATTAACCATGGCATGGCTCTCTGTCACCCTGGGTTTCTTATTTCGTAATTCGGCTCTTTCGATACTTGGCGGAATATCAGGCTACGAATCTTCCCTTTATCTCGAAGGTCTGATGGGAAAACTTGGCTTGATGCTGACGCTGGTTTTTATTTTTATTGCATTCCTTGTCATCGTATTTAATTTTTCCCTGCAACAAGTTAAGCACTGGATCGGAAACCGTAAAAAAGGAATATTGGGAAGCTCAATTGATGATACAGGTATTGCGGATAATGAATTGGCCACTGATAGCCGGAATGTTACAACAGATATGCCGGTCGACAAGTATAATACGGTAGAATTCGCCGTTAATGACAATGAAAAATCCGTTGATCCTGGCAAACAAACAACTCAGCAGGCTAACGGGAATGAACAGGCTACGGATACCCAGTTTGAACCGGTATCGTTTCCTAAAACAAAACCACAGGTAAAAGCACAGGTAGAATTCACAGTTGAAACACCTTCTGCGACTACAAACGCTGATATAAATTATATACCGGTCGTGCCTCAGCCGGCGAATCCATTGACAGTGAATCCAGTGGACAGCATGGATAAAACCGATGCCGGGCACTTTACCATGGACACCTCTTACGATCCCCATCTGGACCTGGCGACATTTATGCTTCCCGGAATCGATTTGCTTGATGAATATGGTGTGGGAACGATCAGCGTAACAAAAGACGAACTGGAAGCCAATAAAAACCGTATTGTTTCAACCCTTGGCAATTATGGCATACAGATCGACAAGATCAAAGCCACTATCGGGCCAACCGTAACGCTTTACGAAATAATTCCCGCTCCCGGTGTGCGTATCTCGAAAATTAAAAACCTGGAAGATGATATCGCTTTGAGTCTTTCGGCACTAGGGATCCGTATTATTGCTCCCATCCCCGGAAAGGGAACCATAGGAATTGAAGTCCCCAACCAAAACCCGGCTATCGTCGGCATGAAATCGCTGATTGCTTCCGAAAAATTTAAAAATAACAATTATGATCTTCCGTTTGCAATAGGTAAAACCATCTCGAACGAGGAATTTATTGCCGACCTGACCAAGATGCCGCACATCCTTATGGCCGGTGCCACCGGACAGGGGAAATCTGTTGGATTAAATGCCATTATCACTTCCCTGCTATATAAAAAGCATCCGTCGGAACTTAAATTTGTAATGGTCGACCCCAAAAAAGTTGAGCTGACCCTGTTCTCGAAAATCGAAAGGCATTACCTGGCAAAACTTCCCGATTCGGAAGAAGCTATCATTACCGATACCAGAAAAGTAGTCCGGACGCTGAACTCGCTGAATATTGAGATGGACAGCCGCTACGATCTGCTGAAAGACGCACAGGTTAGGAACATCAAGGAATACAACACCAAATTTATTGCGCGCAAACTGAATCCGCTTAACGGTCACAAATTTATGCCCTA
>JBBSBT010000392.1:0-3796 GCA_038250985.1 Bacteroidales bacterium | reverse complement strand
AGCCTTACGAATGCCATGGAAGAAATTATTAAACTATCACAATAGCCCGTATTCACAAAAAAACATAGAAGCATTAACCCAGTCAAGGTTTTTTACTTCTGCTTCCTTAATAGTTAAAAGTCTGCAAAAACAAACTACCCATGCAACGCATTTTGTAAAGTTGCATGGGTAGTTTTTACTGTGTCAGACACCTTTACAGGTGTACAGACACACACAGTCACATCTCTATTTAACCCAAACCGGCAATGTTCCTGGTATTGCAGGTGCGCCTAGTTTTTCGACCTCTTTTTGAAGCGCTTTCAGGTCGGTTTCACCAATGCGTTTTACCTGGTCGTAAACCGGCGGGAATTCTGCCATAAGGATTGAATAAGCATCGTGCTGAGTTTGTGTGGGAGCACTTGTTGATCCCCAACTTGAATAAGCCATGGTTGAAAGCCGGCTGTTTAAAGTAACCGGTGAAGGTGGATTTTCCTCATCGCTGGGCTTACTGCTGTTGTTGTTGAATTTCAGCTTGATGGATTCCAGTTCTTCAGAAACCTTGCTGATACGCGAACGCAACTCCACATTGGCACCCGGAACCGCATTTAAAGCAGTTTGAAGCGTATAGGAACGCTTAAGCAGGTCGTCGGTATACTGTTCGGTACCACGCATTACCCTGGAAAGCTCAGCTACTTTCTTCTGGAATTCGGCTACTGCAGCTTTGTCGGTAGCAGGTAAATTAGTATTTTCCAGGACCACGGTATTAAATTCAACAGGGCCGGCAAGCTGCTTCGTACTGTCGCGCACGGTTATCGATAAACTAACTTTATACTTACCTGGCATAACAGGTATACCTCTGCGCGGAGTGGCAAATGGATCGTATTTCTCTTTCTCATTCAATGGCGAGTTTCCGGGGTAGTGCAAATCCCAGTTTATGCGGTTTATCCCTGATGAAGGCGCTTTATTTATGCGACAGATTTCGTTTCCGGTTTCGTCTGAAACAATAAATGTGAGATAAGCCGGAATCTCTTCGCGTTCGGCGCGTAAGGCTGCATCTGTGGGTTGTGGAATAGGATCTCCTTTTTCGAACAATTTCTTTTCCTTTTCGTGACGCATATCCTTCAATGTTTTAGGCGCTTTTTTCAGGAAATAAGTAAAAACGGCTCCAAAATCAGGATTTTTTGAAATGTAATACGTCGATCCCTGTCCGTATCTTGCACCGGAAGGTATATACATCAAGGCATCTTTTACAGGGAAAAGATAGGCATCCTTATCAAGCAGGTCCTTGGTTACCAAACGGAGCGGTGAATAATCGTCCAGGATATAAAAGCCACGACCGAAAGTTGCGATCGCCAGGTCGTTTTCCCTTTTCTGTATGGTAATATCGCGAACAGGTATGGAAGGAAGGCCGCTTTTAAATTGTGTCCATATTTTTCCTCCGTCGTTACTGAAATAAAAACTGAACTCTGTTCCAACAAAAAGCAAATCGGAATTTATAAAATCCTGTTGAATGCTATGTACGGTTTCATCATTAGGCAGATTGCCTGAAATGGATGTCCAGGTGCGGCCTTTGTCGGAGCTTTTCAGTAGGTATGGTTTAAAATCGTCGCGTAACGTATTATCAAACGAGGCAAAAACCACATTTTCATCAAAACGTGAAGCCATCAGATCGCTCACAAAGGTATATTCAGGAACCCCCGGGAACTTGTCGGTTTTTATCCAGTTTTTGCCACCGTCAGCAGTAGCCTGTATCACACCATCATCGGTTCCGACATACAGAAGGTTTTCCTTTACCGGTGATTCATCCATCGAAACAATAGTTCCATAAAGCGAAGTGGAAACATCTTTGACCACTGCATCATAACTCCAGTATTTACCCATAACAGGCCATGTATTCCGGTCAATCTGAGCCGTAAGATCATCGCTGATCACCTGCCAGGTGTTGCCCCTGTCATCACTACGGAACACTTTGTTGGCTCCGCAATAAAGCCTTGTCGGTGAATGTGGGCTAAGGATAAGAGGCGTATTCCAGTTCCAGCGATAAGTTAGTTCGTCCTTGCGTGGTTCGGGCCTGATATCAATGGATTCCTGGCTTTTGCGATCGTAACGGACCATTCCGCCATACTGCGATTCAGAATAAACAATATTGGGATTAACCGGGTCGATCTGTGACCAGAATCCATCCCCACCGCAGGTAACAAACCAATCATCGCTTACAACTCCTGACTCGCTGGTATTGCGTGAAGGGCCGCCAAAACTGTTGTTGTCCTGGGTTCCGCCATACACGTTATAGAATGGTGCGGAATTATCGACCTGAACCCTATACATTTGTGTTACGGGCAGATTTGATTTGAAAACATATTCTATACCACCGTCGAAGGTTTCATAAATTCCGCCATCACCACCAATAAGCATATGTTGTGTATCGGAAGGATCAATCCAGAAAGCATGATCATCAACGTGGCGTTTGTTATTACCTACAGGACGCCATGTTTTACCTCCGTCTTCTGTAACCTGCGAATAAGTTTCGGCCGAATAAACTTTATTTACATCTTTCGGATCGCAATAAATCTCATTGTAGTATTGTCCCTGAGCCGAATGATCACTCATTTTCTGCCAGCTGGCACCACGGTTTGTACTGCGGTAAAACCCGCTTGCATCGTCTGCGGCTTCAATAATTGCGAAGATATAATCAGGATTAACCGGTGAAATTGCCAGTCCCATTCCACCCATATCAACTTTGGGAAGACCGCTTTTCAGTTTATCCCAGCTTTCGCCGGCATTGGTCGATTTGTAAATTGCTGTTTCGGGACCTCCGCCGATTTTGGTAAAGACATGCCTGCGGCGTTGTTCGCTGCTGGCATACATAACATCGGGATTGCGGGGATCCATCAGAATGTTGTTAACGCCTGTATTTTCACTTATTTCGAGTACCTTTTTCCAGGTATTTCCACCATCTGTTGTTTTATACATTCCGCGATCACCACCCGGCCCCCAGGCTGATCCTTCGGCAGCAACAAATACTATATCGCTGTTTCTCGGATCAACTACTATTTTGCCAATATGCTCCGAGGCTTTGAGACCCATGTTTTTCCATGACTTACCGCCGTCGATACTTTTATAAACACCATCCCCATACCCTAAGGCACGTTGGTGGTTGTTCTCACCGGTTCCAACCCAAACAACATTAGTATTATTGGGATCAATAACCACAACACCTATGGAATAGGATTTCTGTCCGTCAAAAACCGGGTCGAATGTAGTGCCGTTGTTAACGGTTTTCCACACATGGCCTGAAGCCACAGCTACGTACCACTCGCTATGATTATTTGGATTGATAGCAAAGTCGGCGATACGGCCCGAAGTAAAGGCCGGCCCGATAGAACGCCATTTTAGTCCGTTGAAAGTGGCTGATTTTAAAGTGTCGGAATTGGCATCTTCGTTAACTGCCTCTTTTTTAGTTTTGGTCTTTTCTTTTTTGGCTTTCTGCGCAATTGCATCTGAGCCTGAAAAAAGCAAAACGGCTGAAAGCAGTAAAGCTATCATGCCATTAAATAAAGTAAATGTGGTTTTTCTCATATCTGTTTTGGTTTAGGATTTCTAATTTATAATTATGTTGCTGTTTGGAAGTGACTGCTTAATAGATTTAAGACGGAAGACCGGAGTCGGATCCCGATAGCTATCGGGACCGGAGACGGAAGACCAGAGAAGGGAGACCGAAGCCTGGTATCATTATTGGGGAGTGTTTAATCACAACTAAAATATGGTTGTTAGAGTGTAATTTGTAGCACATTGATTTTAAGAGTTCTACATTATT
>JBBSBT010000391.1:0-3803 GCA_038250985.1 Bacteroidales bacterium | reverse complement strand
TGCAGCGTTCCAGGCAGAACTTACACCTCCAGCAACTGTGCTTACTACACTTTTAATTCCTCCTGCTACCGTACTTGCAACACTGGCAACTCCATGTCCAACTGCACTGGCAGCGTCAGCTATTCCATGACCAACTGCGCTGGCGGCATCAGCGATACCATGACCCACAGCGCTGGCAGCACTGGCTACTCCATGACCAATGTCACTTGCAGTATCTTTAACGGCATTCCAGGCATCGCCCAGCCAGGAGCGCCGGATAATTCCGGATTTTCTCCGAACACTGCCCTGTTGCATGGTATGCACCAATTCATGTGCCAGTAATCTTTTTCCTGAATCAGTATTAGAATTGAATTGCCCTGAATTGAATACAACATTATTTCCGGAAGTATAGGCAAGGGCATTTATTGAATCAGCGCTTTTAGCTGCTAAGGGGTTGTCATGGATCCTGATATTGCTGAAATCAGCGCCCAGTCTCGGCTCCATAAACGACCGGGTAGCATTGTCGAGGGTTTTACCGCTTCCCGAGTTTAATACTTCATGAACAAGCGGGGGTGCGGTTGTAGCTGATTCTCCGCTGCCGGCTTTCCGCTGAAGTTTGTCTTCTTCTTCACAATCTGCACATTTACGCTGAGCCAGCGAAGATGTAACGGTTTTAAAAAATGTATTTCTGCCGCCTGAAACCGGCATACGCATCACGTGATCGGCTATTGCATCAGCTTCTTTTTCCGAAGGATCATCGGCAGCTCCAATACTGAGTTTAGGCTGAATTTGTATAGGCGCAAAAAAGGATGGCTGCTTGTTTTTCTGCAAAGCAATAGCCGGACTTGTTTTTGTCTTTTCTGGAGTTGCTAATGTTTGCATAATACTGATACAATTTTAGTAAGATAAAGGTTACTAAGTCCACTCCACATAAAGCATTTCATTCATCCAGGGCAATTTAACAATACCGATTCCCCAGGGCAGATGAGCTAATAATACATCCACGGCATTGTGTTCAACCTGTAACAACCAGTGATTGTCCACTTTCGAAAGTTTACCGTTTCGTTGCAGAAAGGTTTCGCGCAAACCATCAATGCCAGTATTCTTTAAAACGCTCCAGTGCTGAATAACTTCTTTCAACAGGGCTTCGCATTCTGATTTTATTTCATCCGTAAGTTGTATCCCGGTAGTCACTATTTCGACAGGGTCCATGCCGCAGAGAACTTTATTGAGAACAAGGTCAAATTCTTCAAACTTATTTGAGCCTGTAACCAGAAATTCAGCCACCAGAACTGCTAACTGCTGCGAGTCACTGTTGATCCATAAGTTCTCTTTTGTGAGCTCAAGATTTTCGAACAGGCTTTGCAAAAACGGATGCAGCAGAATCAGCCCGGCATTGTTAATATATATGGCCTCATGTTGATTTTCGGTTTCTGTATTTTGAATTTCCTCTGCTGACAGATTCCTCTCTTTTTCAGATATGCTGCTACTCTTTTTATTCCTGTTCTGTTCATTAATCAACTCTTTTATTTCATTGCTCAAGGCTGCATTTCCTTTAACCTTTGAAAGGAGAAAGGTGAAAAACTGATCCACCTTATCCTTATTCTGATCAGATGCGAATAGATTTAAAATGGCTGCATCAACAATTTGTTTGTCAATATGACGGTAGGTTTGCGTATCTGCTTTTAAAAGATCTAAGTCGTCGAGTATGGCATAAATTTCATTGAGAGTACTGCCCGCGTTTCTCGTTATTTCTGCAATAATGCGGGAGGTAAAGTTTTTCGAAAACTGCCATGCCAGGCGTTCCGGCGCTTTTGATTTCTGAGAAATTATTGTCTTAAGCCGGGCTACCAGGTTTTCATTAATTTTTAGCAATTCCTCCAGTTCGGCTATTGTATTAAAACGGTTGTTCCAGGGCATGAAACCGTTTTCAAGGTAAAAGAAAAAGGCTTCCGTAGCGGCAGTTTCTTCAATCTTCTCCGTATCAATTTCTTTCTTATTCATCTGAATCAGTTCCTCTCTAAGTTTACGAATAGCCTGATCGGCAAATTCATCTTCCCAGTTTTTAGCATTCAGTATTCCGCAATCAATCTCAAGTCTGTCCAGCGAAGCGTACTGATTTTTATCAAATATTTCATCAAACAATGCTTCCATCTTCGGCTGCAGTTTTGTATAAAATACTTCAGCTATTTCGTTTTGCAAACCAAATGTATCCTTCATGCTTTCGAAATTGATTTCGATACTATGCTTTTGGATGATATGTTGGTTTTTAATTGACATCAGCTCGTGGTAAGGTTATCAAATTCGCCCTGGTTTATATGCTTACCAAAAATGGCCTCCGTTAACACAAATCCTGCTGAGTTTTCGCATACAGTTCCGGATTGATCAGTCATAGTTATCGTTAAGAATATGTTTAATTGGGTTCCGGCTGAAATGTCGAGTTGCTGAAAATTCATTTCCACCTTTTGGCTTGTAAAATCAAATACCCTTCCGGTAACGGTTGTAATCTTCCACGTGTATTTGTCAGCATTATTTTGCCTGGCTCTAAGGGTAAAAATAGTTGGGAATACCGCTAGAGGAGAAGCATTGCGTGTAAGATTCATTATAAAACCGGCATCAACGAAAATCACAGTAATAGTAACATTTACTTGCTTCCCGTTTATCATATACGATACATGAAAATCAGTGGTTTCAGCAACAGGCGTAGAGGCGGGGGAAATCTCGAGTGTTGCATCCCGCAGTATTATACCATCATTGCTCAGAACCTTAATTACATCGGTTGTTGTAAGGTTTGGCTCAAGTTTCAGTCTTTTCACGTTGCTGCACACGGAGATATTCCTGTTTTCAATTTCAAGGTTGATCACCTGGCTGGTTTCACTTGGGCACGGGCCATTCGATTCTCTGAGCAGGATAGTATGAGGAAGCGAAGCAATCTTAAATGTAAGCGGAGCGGGATCTTGTTTTTCGGAAAATAAGGTTCCATCCATCAGCCAGGCAATTTTGGTTTTGTTATCAATCCCGACGGATTCGTTTTTGAATGTCACAATCATTTCTCCGCCTTCAGTTTTTGTAGTGAAACTATAAGAAGCGACTGGCATAACCGAAACCTGGACCGTAGTTTTAGCTGATTTCCCGTTTGCTGTGTAGGTGAGTACAACCGCTCCCGGAGTTTTCACCGCAGCAGGTACAAAAACAGAAATTCCGTTTACACTGTTTACTATCCCGTCACCACTTAATTTTCCACCTTCAGGAGTTACAATAACTGCGAATTCGGTTTTATCGTTGTTACAGAAACTATCCTTGTCAATTTTAATTGTCGGTTCCTCGACCTGAATTACAATATCCTGTGTGCTTTCGGACGAACAATCGCCATTGGCTACTTTTAAGGTGATATTTTTGATCGGTCCGGCAGTTTTATATTCAACAGGATCGGGATTTTCCACTTTTGAGAAGGACTTATTATCCCTGAACCATTCGTAGGTTGTTTGCGCCGTACGACCAGTGGTTTCATTTTTAAGTGTAAGTATTGACAGTGCACCATCAACATTAACGGAGTACGAAAAGACTGCGACAGGAGTTACAACCACTTCAACCTGTAAGGATGCAGTTTTCCCGTTTGCCGTATATGTGAGAGTATGCAAACCTGCACCGGCAGTAAGCGGAACAAATACAAAACTGCCGTCGTTTTGCACACTCACGCCGGAACCCGTAACAACCCCGCCTTTTGGTGTTACAATGACGGGGATACGGTTATCGTCGATGCTGCAAAAACGGTTCTTGTCAATTTTAATGGTCGGGTCTTCAACTGGCTGGGGCTGTTCCGG
>JBBSBT010000390.1:0-3808 GCA_038250985.1 Bacteroidales bacterium | reverse complement strand
TAGTACGCGGATCCGAATGGGCCGGAAGACTGATTTTATATCTTTTGGATTTAATAGGATTCTTAGAGCTTTTGCAATTAACATGGGGTTTGATATTCAGAATGCGTAAACTCCGGCAGGATGAAATAGATGCTTCGCTCGAAGTACATCCAGCTGGCTTGATTCCCTATTCCCTGGTATGGGTTGATGAAAATTCAGTAATAACCTGGGTTAATGGAGGCAGGGCTGTAACAACGGCTCATGTTTTACATTTTGTGAAAGGCGGGGAACCTTTGCATACGGTTGTACATGAACTTACACATGTTGCTCAGTATGGAAAAACAGGTTCGGCATATATGGCCGAAGCCATTCATGCACAGGCATTCGGTGCAGGATATAATTATGGCAATCTGCCTCAACAACAAGCAGCAGGTAAGCATTATAAAGACTTTAACCGGGAACAACAGGCGCAAATTTGCGAAGATTATTATTTAACGCTTCATGGATCAGGCCCTACGCCTCAAGCAGATTTACAGCCATTTATTAATGAAATGCGAACAGGGAAAATTTAATACCAGACTAAGATTAAGCCTGGCCGGATTTTACGGGATAAAAACCGGCTTCGGATGTTTTTCTGTTCAGGCTGTATTTGGGTATCGTAATTGTTAAATAGCCACAGAGAAATAAAATACCTTGTGATGAATTATTGTAAAGAATAGTTTCATGATGTAATTCATAAAAGTTATGCGAAATTTTGAGACACCGGAAAAACATAAAAGCACATCCGCAGTGATTTTGCCTAAAAAAAAGCAGTCCTCATTTTTTGCACCTGAAACAACACAAACTAAATCCGCCAGAGGGGCTGCTGAAGTTAAGAAGGAGTCAACGTCAGCCAACTACTTCAAAGGCTCAATTAAAGGTTATCTTACAGAGCACATTAATTTATACCATACTTTGAACAATTATGGCAATACACAACAAACCTATAAGTTGCGGATTAAAAACCAGGGTGAGTGCCTGCTTTCCCTTGAGACGCAATACCAGAATGAGACTACCGGACTCCAGCGGGCATGGATAGCACTATTTGCGCAACGCAATCAGACCGAAGTAGTAATTAACGGTTTGCCTCCCCACTCCTCTCTGCACATACGCTTATTTGGGGAAATTGATTATACTGACAAGGATGCAACGTGGTGTGAAGGTACTGTTGAGGCCGAGCGTATTAAGTAAGTAACAAGGATTTTCAAATCGCAATGAACATGGAGGTATTGTAGTCATTATAATTTCAGTTTATTATGCAAACGTTTACCATTCCGGAGAAAAGTATGAGCACCTGCACTGTTGCTATGCCTAAAAGTAAGCCACAGTCATTCTTTGCGCCGGTTAGAGTTCAGCCGAAACTGACCATAGGTGCCGTTGATGATCCGTATGAGAGGGAGGCAGATACTATGGCTGACAAAGTTATGAGAATGCCCGCAAACAATCCGCAGGAAACTTTTTTCAAACCAACTTCAAATAGTATTCAACGACAGCCTCCTGCCAGCGGCGAAACACCTGAGCCAACCCGAGAGGGCACATCCGGTGATGTTTTAAAAGCGGTTACTTCTATTCCACAGGTAAATCTGTTTCTCGAAAATTTGGGACAGCAGTTTTTACTTACACTGGGCCATACATGGGATAATCCCAGTCATTTGGGTAAAATCGGGATATTAACTACCGGTGGAGGTTTATTAGCCGGGTTAGGACTTAGCGTTTATGCCGCCCGAAACAATCCTGAAGCTTTGGATTTAATGAGTTCGCCTTTATCAGGAACAGTGTTCAGATTGCCTGCATCATTATTGGCAGCGCCTTTGCCATTAAGGGCGTTAGGCTTGGAAGTCAATTTCGACAGGCCTTCCCCGCTTTCGCCCTTGCGTAATAACATGGTAGGATTTCATGTTGACGCAGGACTTTTATTGCAAACTTTTGCACCAGGCCTTGGTTTTGGAAGAGCCGACAGCATGTCAGGAATGGGTGCACCTCCGTCTACTGCATTGACCTTAAGTCGTAAATGTGCAGATTGCGAGGAAGAAGAAAGACTGCAAAGGAAAGAATCGGATGCTTCCGGGAACACAGATACTTCTTTGGTTGAGACTACTCTGCAATCTTCAGGAACGCCATTGGATAAAAACACAAGATCGTTTATGGAGCAACGATTTGGTCACAATTTCAGTCATGTAAAAATCCACACCAATTCAGTTGCAGCAAAATCTGCCGGTAGCATTAATGCTTTGGCATATACAAGCGGAAATAATATTGTATTCAATCAAAATCAGTTTTCGCCGGGAACAGATAGCGGAAAAAAGTTGCTGGCGCATGAACTGACACATGTGGTACAACAGGGGGATATAAACAAAGTACAACGTGCACCGGGACCTGGGGCTCCGGCATTAAATTGGTGGGATGATAAAAGTATAGGGATAAAACCGACAAAAAAATTCTGGGATGATATCCAATTATTTTTCCCAAAAGATGCCAGAAAATTTTCTGGCACCGGGATGGATAAAATAGATAAAATTGATTGTGATGACAAAGGTGTGGTAAAGATTGGCAAAGCATACTGGGACGAAGAAGATGGATTGAAGAGAAGAGCATGGATACTGACTATGATAGAAAAGAGAGATGTGAAGAGATACGAGGATGGCCGGATTGATAATGAAGACCTTACCAATGAAAAAATAACGGGTAAACTAAAAACTCTGGCTGGTAACGATCTGTCAGTCTATTTAAAGAAACTGACTGACATGAGTAAATTCATATCTAACGACCAGGTACTCGCTTTTTTGAATGGAGATAGCAAGATTAAGGGTGAAATTATAAAAACATCAAAGGATACTTTGCTGGATTGGAAGTTTGATAATAACAGGTTAACTGATGCAGATTTCCAGGATGAAAGAATCAATACCCGATTAAGAGGGCTGAGTGCTGCAAATCTATCCGATAAGGAAAACAAAGCCAAAATATTTACTACTAATACAGGAGAGGAAACAGCAAAACTTCAAAGTTTTCTACATCAGCAATCAACAACAGCTACATCTATGCCTGGTGATGCTATCGTGACCGCTGGTGGTGGGTTTACAATGAATTTGTCAAATGTTTCTATAATTGTCCTCCCTGACACAAGTGGAGGTAAAGGAAATGATACCTCATTCAAAACAAATCTTCCTACAACTTCTTACCAATATAATGCAAGTAAGGATACAGGATTAATAACAGAATTTTTCACAATGCAAGGCAAAACAAAAGTACCTCTCACAATTCCATCCAAATTGGTTGTTACCATTCAAACAAGATTTGAGAGCTTGTTAAATGCCGACCTATCATCAGCTTATGGAAGAGGAACAACAGCACAGGATATTAAATGGGGAGGAAAGACGTTACGATTCCATGAAGGCAGCCATGGGAAGGGATTCATTGATTATATTAAATCGCACACCTTTCCATCTCTTGCCATTGGAACCGTTAAACCCTCAGATCTTAGGAGTATCAGTTCAATGTTGAAAGAAATGAATGCTCAAAGCTGCCAATTTGTTGACCAGGTTGGCACAACGCAGCAAAATTATAGCAAAACACCTGCCGGCATCGCCAGCGGAATTGTTAGTTGCACACCGTAAAATATAATCAGTAAGGGAATTCGAGTCTGTTTAAATTTATTTAACTTTCGCAAGTTCTCTTTACCCTGCTTGCATCAGGGTTCTGTAAATTGTCAGTTTTTCAAGTCTTTGATTATCAGAGATTAATTTTTCCATTAAGGATTCGGGGTCAATTTCGAGCAGTTCAGCCAAATCAG
>JBBSBT010000389.1:0-3808 GCA_038250985.1 Bacteroidales bacterium | reverse complement strand
TTCTTGAGGATTTATTTATTGCCATAATCGATTGGCTGCAGGTATACTTTTCCGGAGCATCAATATAAAAGTGATTACGATATATTAATCAATATCGTTTAGTTAGTGGCCTAAAACATTTTTTACCACATAGACCAGTTACATGGGAATCACTATGTGTTACTTATGTTCCTATGTGGTTCATTTTACTAATTCCCAATTCTATTTTCTTAACTAAACGACATTGATATATTAATAATCAATTAATTTTTTACTTTTGGTTGAAATAATAAGGCAGCGTTTGAGCAGACCGGGAATTTCTCAAAAGAAGCAGTGAAATAAGATTATATCCTGGAAAAGTAACTATCTAATAAAACATGTCTATATGAGCGAGGTTGTTGCAAAATTATCATTTAAGGAAAAAGTAGGATATAGTTTGGGTGATACCGCATCGCATTTTGTTTGGGATATGGTAGGGTTCTGGCTCTTGTTTTTTTACACCGATGTATATGGAATATCTGCAGCTGCAGCCGGTACCATCATGTTGGTTGCCCGTTTCTGGGATATGGCAATTGACCCGATAATCGGTGTCGTTTCCGACAGGACCAACACCCGCTGGGGAAAATTCCGCCCATATATTTTGTTCGGGGCCGTTCCCTATGCGGTTTTAGCCATTCTCACCTTTACCACGCCAAATTTCGGCGAAGTCGGGAAAATAATTTATGCCGGGGCAACCTATGTGCTTTTAATGACGGCCTATGCTACCATTAATCTGCCTTACTCCGCACTGGGAGCTGTAATGACGCCTGATACCTATGAACGCGCCGGGTTAAATACATACCGGTTTATTGCCGGTTTTGGCGGACAGTTTATTGTTACCGGCTTAGCGCTTACTCTGGCCGAATTTTTTGGTCACGGCGACAAAGCGCAGGGATTTCAATATACCTTGATGTTATTTGCGGGTTTAAGCCTTATTTTCTTTTTTATCACTTTTAAATCCACCAAGGAACGGGTACAGCCACCAAAAGCACAAAAGGACTCGCTGAAAGAAGATATCCGGAACTTGTTTAACAACAAAGCCTGGGTCATACTGGCCATAGTAGGAATAGTTTCGTTTGTGATGTTTGCCATGCAGAATGCCGCCATCGCTTATTATTTCAAATATTACCTTGGCAGGGAAAATAACGTTCAGCTATTTAATGTGATAGGAACCGTGGCATTGATTGTTGCCTTGCCATTTTCGAAACCGCTGGCTAAACGATTTGGGAATAAAAATGTATTCATAGGAAGCTCTATTATTTCGGGCATCTTTTTTATGCTTATATACCTGCCTGGGGTAACCGATATCACAACTATTTATGTCTTTAATATTATTGCCAAAATGGCCTATGCACCAGCCGTGCCGCTTTTATGGACCATGATTGCTGATTCTGCTGATTACGGTGAATGGAAATCCGGAAGGCGCTCTACTGGTTTGTATTTCTCAGCGGCTGTATTTGCACAAAAGGCCGGGTGGGGAATTGGCGCAGCTATCGCCGGATGGATACTTGCCTTTTCGAATTTTGTACCTAATATGGTGCAGACCGAAACCGCTATTACCGGCATAAAACTCCTGGTTTCTGTTATTCCCGGCGTTCTGTATATGTCGTGTGCGATTTTCATGATCTTCTATAAGATTGACTCGAAGACCACGGACCTGATGAAGAAGGAACTGGAAGCACGCAGAGAAGCGGAATAGTTTCTATTTGAGAAATAGAATTAAGCGAATAATCCTGATTGGTTGCAGCAACCTGTCAGGATTATTTTTAAAATAGGAGAACTTAATATTTAGTTATGAATAGCGGATGGTGAAGAGACAATCTTTGAAACAGCAGTTACTTTCAACGAAATAATCTATTAATATATGAACTTTTTATAAAATGAATCGTTCTACTCTGTAAAGAACTCAATATGTTACGCCATCAGGAAGAAAACACCATCGAGATTAAATCACCGTGCCGGGGAGTATGTACACTGGATCATAAGGGAAAATGTGTGGGCTGTTTTCGGAAACTGGATGAAATTGCCAACTGGAGCGTTTATAATAACTTTCAGAAAGGCGAAATCCTTAAAATGACTCAACTTCGCATGCAGCTGCCTGATATTTTTGATAGTTAAAACTCTAAGAGCCGGCTGGCTCTTTTTTTTGTAGTAGACTTTTTATTTTGACTTTCCGGAAATAAAAAAATCCTGCAAACGCAGGATTTTTCAATTTTTAGGGCCTGCTGAAAAACTCAACAATCCCGGTTACATTTGCCCGTAGGGCATTTATATCAATAGAAAAAGGAAGCGGGTTAAATTAATTTGCCCGTAGGGCATTAACAATCAAAATATTATGTTAATCCCCTATGGGGAATAATCCATCATCGACCGATTATTCTATTGACATGTATCCCCTAACGGGGAAAGCCAAAATTACAAATGCAAGGTTTATCTAACTATTCTGTATGTTTCCTTGCATTCATTAACAATCTTTACGCTTGTAATTAATTGGTAAACAACATAATACTAAATTCTCAGCAAGCCCTATTTATAATGTATTTTATCAAAAACGGGCGAAGCGAATTAAAGCCTGAATCCCAATGTAAAATTGAATGCATTACCGGAGTATGTGTTACTGGATGCCGGTGCGTACCCGTATATGTAATAATTATCTTTTGATTCCATATGATTAAACGAGAAATCAATGAAATAATTTTTTTCACGCACACCCAAACCTAATGAATAACCCATACGTGCACCCAGACCTCCTGAACTTTCACCTTTATAAGGCGATCCGTAAAAGGAAGTGCCGCCCCTGAAGGCGAAGATGCCTGCTTTCCATTCGGTACCGAACCTTAAATTGTTGGCAGATGTGAATATGGATCTTATGGAACTGTTTTCATCAGTGAAATTATAATCTTTGGCCCGGAGACGGGATGATGAATAATCAATATATTCGTAATCAGCACTTATTAAACCATATTGCCCGATTATTACGGCTATACTTCCGCTGGCTGTCATTGGAGTTGTGAATTTATAATAAACTATATCATCTGAACTGGATTCAAAATGAGTAGCATCGTTGGAGGTTAAGGGTGGCTGATCATAGTCGGCAATCATTGAAGCACCATATGAATCTTTCATGTTATTATATGAGGTTGGTGTATGAAAAGCGCCGCCTATCCGTATAAAATCAACCGGTTTATATATAAATCCAAACTTAAAATTAAAGCCTGAACCCTTGGTGTTCAGGTATTCAGTACGCTGGAATGATTTAACATACTGACTTGCATGGTTGTCATCACTTTCGGTATAAACACTCTCTTCCTGGTAATTTATATGAGGAAACCCAAAAGTGATACCCAGGAACAGCTTTTCATCAAAATTAGCACCTGCACTCAATACCGTTTCATTTATACCGCCCCTGGTCTCAACGCTTTGAGTTAAAGCACCACTTGGAAGGTCAACTCTCCATACGTCAGCAGTATCATCAAGATTCTGATAAATAAGATGCACGTCGTAAGCCAAACCAGAACCGAAGTCATTAAGATTGCCAAGGTTGGGGTTTTTAGGGTCTGTTTCATTAAAATATCGTGTAAGTAATGAATTTGTATTATCCTTGTTTCCAACAATGATTCGATTATTGAAAATAGCTTGCCTGTTCATTCCAAATCCAAAATTTATCTGTTTAAGGAAACTGGTATTATTTTGATTTAGATTTATAGCCATCACATAGCCTACATTGCCAAGGTACATTGTATTACGAAAGTCAGTATTTCTACTATCCAGGTAATTGGATTGCGTGCTG
>JBBSBT010000388.1:0-3816 GCA_038250985.1 Bacteroidales bacterium | reverse complement strand
GACGAATTGTCCTCCTCGTCCACTTCTATCGAAGGCAGTTTCTCAAGCATTTTCACCCGCGACTGCACCTGGTTAGTCTTTGAATACGTTCCGCGGAACCTGTCGATAAAGTCCTGGTTATCGGCTATAAAGCGCTGTTGTTCGTCAAACTGCTTCTGCTGCTGTTCGCGACGCTCTTTCCGGAGTTGCAGGTATAACGAATAATTGACCTTGTAATCGTAAATGCGTCCCATCGTAACTTCGATGGTGCGGGTGGTGATATGATCAATAAAAGCCCTGTCGTGCGAAATCACGATAACGGCCTTAGCGCTGTTGATCAGGAAATCCTCGAACCACTGTATCGACTCAATGTCCATATGGTTGGTAGGTTCGTCGAGCAGGAGCAGGTCGGGTTTCTGCAGCAGGATTTTTGCCAGTTCGATGCGCATCCGCCATCCGCCGCTGAACTCACCCGTTGGCCGGTTGAAATCGTCGCGTACAAATCCAAGGCCCAGCAATATCTTCTCAACTTCAGCATCGTAGTTAATCTCTTCGATGGAATAGAATTTCTCGCTCAGAGCCGAAACCTGTTCAATGATTTCATAATATTCGGCCGACTCGTAGTCGGTGCGGGTCGAAAGCTGTTCGTTAAGTGCTTCAATTTCGTGCTGCATCCCAAAAATATGAGCAAAAGCCTGTGCCGCTTCTTCGAATACGGTGCGGCTGTCGTTGGTAAGCAGATGCTGCGGCAGGTAAGCTACCACGGCATCTTTGGGCGCCGACACCTTACCGCGGGAAGCAGCCTTTACGCCCGCAATTATTTTAAGCATGGTCGATTTTCCTGCGCCGTTCTTGCCCATCAGCGCAATCCTGTCCTTTTCGTTTATTGCAAAAGATACATCTTTAAAAAGCGTGGTCCCTCCAAACTCTACCGTAAGTCCGTCTACTGAAATCATTTCTGTTTGTTAATGAGCGGCAAAGATACCGGTTTTTGACCGATTTATTTTGAGAAAGCCGCCGGATCCGGAAATCTTTCAACCCACATCGGATACATATTTCGGCTTAAATCATTAACCGTTTATCATTTATCAGTTTTATTCCGTAAAAATTGTGCCTCTTAGAAATCTGATCCCGCAAAGAACACAAAGTACACCAGAATTAATTGTAAAAATTTCGGAATTACTGCTTCCGCATTCGTTTCTGTATGCTCTTTAGGCCTTTGCGGGAAAATAATAAAACCTTAAATATCAGGTATATATTTTAACCCGGGTATTATGATTCTTTGGCCTGAAATTGTGTCGGAATGCATAATATGATGACATTAATATATGTTGTGCTTTTTGCGATAAAGTCATATCTTTACCTCGGTTTTAATAGCATCGATTTGCTGTTAGCCACCTATATAACTCAGTTCAATAAAAGACATATTTCATTTTTTTCACTGAATTTTCATAAATATAATATCCGATGGTGAACCCGTTACTTACAACTATCATCCGCGAAAACAGCATTAAGTATGGTTCGCGTAACGCGATTTTTTATCAGAAACCCGATAAAAGCTGGACGCCGATAACCTGGACTGAATTGTGGAAAGCCATTGAGGATACAGCCAGGGCATTTTTGATTCATGGCTTAAAGCCAGGTGATAAGGTCGCCATTATGTCGCGCAATATGCCCGAATGGACTATTTCGGATTATGCATTACAAATGATCCGTGCTGTTTCCGTGCCGCTTTTTTCGTCGACCAGTGCCGCCCAGGCGGAGTATATGCTTAATGAAACAGAATGTGTGCTTTTTCTTGCCGGTGAACAGGAACAATATGATGTGGCTCTTGAATTGCTGACTCGTGTGCCTACGCTCCAAAAAATCATAGCATTTGATACATCAGTAAAACTCACTGATGCCGGTAATTCCGAGTATTTTAATGATTTTGTCAGCACACGACAGGACCTCAGTTTCGACACCCGGCTCCAGGAGCTTGGCATGCAGGCCGACGAAAAGGATTTATGCAGCATACTATACACTTCCGGAACTTCAGGCGAACCGAAAGGCGTGATGCTTTCGATAGCTAATTTTTTGTCCTGCCTTCATATTCATGATTTACGGCTTACTGTAAGCGACCGTGATGTTTCACTTTGTTTCCTTCCGCTGAGCCATATTTTTGAACGTGGCTGGACTTTTAATGTTCTGAGCAAAGGAATGACTTCATATTACCTTCGCAATCCCAAGGAAGTGGTCGACGCTGTGCAGGTTGTAAAGCCTACCCTTATGTGTTCGGTGCCGCGATTCTTTGAAAAAACTTATGATGGCGTAAATGCCAAAATTGGCAGGAGTTCCGCCATAAAGCAGGCCATGTTTAAATGGGCTATTGGCGTGGGTGGGAAAAAATTCGACTGTCGGGCCAACAACAAACCTATATCTTTTGCACTGAAGATATCCTATGCTATAGCCGATAAACTTATACTTTCCAAAGGACGCGCTGTCCTCGGAGGTAATTTCAGGTTTATGGTTTGTGGCGGTGCCGCGCTCTCGCTCGAAATAGTTCATTTCTTCGAGCAGGTCGGCATTCATATCAAAGTAGGGTATGGGCTTACTGAAACCACTGCCTCCGTTACCTGCCTGCTCGACGATGATATCAATATCAATTCTGTAGGGAAAGTAATGCCACTGCTTGATGTGAAAATCGGCGATAACGATGAGATTATGGTAAAAGGAGGAACCGTTTTTATGGGTTACTATAAAAAACCGGAACTCACCGCTGAAGTTTTTAAAGACGGATATTTCTGTACCGGCGATGCCGGGCGACTCAATGAAAACGAGTATCTTTTCCTTACCGACCGGATTAAAGATATTATTAAAACATCTTCGGGAAAATATATTGCACCTCAAAAAATAGAAACTCTGCTTTCGGGTGATACATATATTGAACAGATTACCATTATAGGCAGTGAGCGCAAGTACGTTACGGCTTTGGTGGTTCCAGCTTCGGAGCCTTTCGCTGAGCTGATGAAAGAAATGGGTCTCGAAAGCAAAACGAAAGAGGAACAGGTTAAAGAAAAATCTGTTGTTGATTTCTACCAGCAACGTATTGATACACTTCAGAAAGATCTTTCGCCTTACGAGCAGGTGAAGAAAATAGCCCTTCTACCTGCCGAGTTCACCATTCAAACGGGTGAATTAACGCCATCACTTAAAATCAAGCGCAAAGTAGTAGCGGAGCAATTCAAAGCCGAAATTGAAAATATGTACAGCGGGGCATAAGCGGATTGGAACCAGGAGATAGGTTAGTTAAAAGTTAATGGAAAAAGGGTTTGAAGTCCCGATAGCTATCGGGATTGAAGTGTTTGAGATGGTTTGAAGAGTTTGAATAACCACCTTTTGGTCAATAATTTACGAATTACGAAGGCTGTAGTTTAACTTTACGTTGGCAAATTATTGGATTGAAACATACGCACATAGACATTTTTGTAAAAGTAAAGTTGCTTTTTCTATAACAACCTTATTGTCAGCACTATTTTTGTAGGATTGCTATTGCTTCCAGAACGCAATTGTATACTAAAGCCACCAATTCAAATAAATCTCCGTTAGTTCTTGCGTTTTTATAGTGCCGTCATTTCTTAAAGCCACATGATGATTTGCCTTCTTAATTTGGGGAAATAATGGTTTATTGACAATAGGTAATATTTTAGGAAAATATCTTTTTGACGAATCCTGGTATTTAAAGAGGATTTAGTGGCGGGTAGGGTGCCGGATATTATAATAAGTAACTGTTTAATCACATTGAGCAACCAGATGCCGAAGGCATCAAAGGTTTATAGGTTTTTTAGTTATATTGAT
>JBBSBT010000387.1:0-3832 GCA_038250985.1 Bacteroidales bacterium | reverse complement strand
TCGGGAAATCAGAACTGCCTTTGGTAAAATAGCCCATTTGTCGTGTGGAAGGGGCTCCCCATGCATGATCAATCCATGTCCATACTCCGCCTACTTTTCTGTAGTAACCAAACTTTATGTTATCTGCTGTAAGACAACCTGTTATGAAAGCCTTTTTAACCAGGTCAGTAGGTGTCATAGCATTGTACACGTCATCTTCGTTGACGGAAATTGAGCCTAAGGGAGCCGTAGTTTCACCCTGTACTGTATTAACAGGCTTCGGAGCACGAAGCAGAGTTGATTTTTTTTCTCTTATCCGGTAATTTAAAAGAGGTTCACCTGTAGTGACTTCCTGGCAAAAAACAGAATTGCCTGCCAATAAAATAATTATTGTAGTAATTATAAGCTTTTGATTAATCCGTCTCATAGCCTGACAGTTTCGTGAGTTTATTTTATATCAGTTTTTGGGGGGAAAGAAAATTATAATTCCCATTCGGACTGATTTTTTTTATTAATGATACCTATTCTGTGATTTTGCAAAACATTCCTGAAGTCTGATTATCTGGCTTCTATATCCCTTGTATTTTAAGTATATATGACTGGTTTATGATCATAGACCTGAATAAAGGTTTCAAGTCTAAAAGAATACTTTTATTTATGAAAGACTCTCTATGATCATTATTATTCAAAGTGAAACATTGTCTATGATGCATTAGGTGTTTTATTTTCGTTAGCAAACCTTACACAGGAATAATATATGTTTATAGATAAATTCGTGAAAAGTAATAGCTGTATATAGTATTTGTGCCTGCTAACAGGCAAGGATTTGGGATAATTAATGAAGGCAAAACTTTTCGAAATAGTTTCAACTTGAATTTACCGGATTCTAACCCTTGGTCAGGGTACACCAAAATAAATGTATTTCGCCTCACAATAAACTCATTTCCTGTTATTTATAATAATTTTTCGACAAACAGTGATACCAGGATATTGGTAGTATTGAAAAGAGGCATGCCATGGCTGGCAGGCTTTAGCAAATAAAAAAAAATATTTTTTAAATAAAAATAAAAACCATACCAACCTCAATCAGTATATCCGGAAGACATAAAACTGTTAGCTTTTTCCAACTGTATCCAGGTTTTTTTCTGACCAATTTATTTAAACTGCTTATCTGCTTAGGACAAGTTGATAGTTTTTTGTAAATATGAGATACATTAACATGATTGATTTCTTTACCAGGAAGAAAAGTTCGCAGTTTTCTTGTTTTCTAAAAACCATTAGATGTGAACCACATAGCAACATAGGAACATAGGTTTCACATAGTATTTCACATATGCAGCCAAGAATAAACGTAACTTTTTCTATGTGAAATTCTATGTATTTTATGTGCCTATGTGGTTCACTTGTTTAAAGGGGATAAGCAGTTTATTTAATAGTCATCCTTCAACCTGCCTGTTTAAAATGCTTTGGCCTGTTTAAATATTCTTTTTGTTCATAAGCCCATACACAGATGCCGGTGAAATGTATTTCCCGATCGATAACCCGATTATAAAATGAAGAATAAATTGCACCATGAATGTCATAATAAATGGCCTTGCCAGAATCTGATAAGGCATTTCATTGTAATCAGCAAATGCATTTCCGGTAAAAAGAAAAACTGTGCCTGGAGTGACACGGTTTACAAATACAATATAATAAAAAGTTGATTTTAGTTTTTACTTGTGCACGCAGGCTTAAGTTACAGGTTCAGGAGATTTGAATCTGCTGGCAAGTTTTAGAAATACCTTGGGGAGAGTATGCGTTTAGCAACATTGAAGTCGAAGCTGAGACGGATTTCGTGTGAGCCTTTATTGTATACTTTCAGCTCATTAAGCCAGATATCGTATGAATAACCAATGCGGAAGTTTTGAGCGATGTTTATTTCGGTAATAAATGAAACCGCTTTTTCGGTACGGTACGAAGCGCCTAACCACAAGGTGTTGGCAAACAGGAAACTTGCGTTGATATCGAGCTGCGGGGGAGCATTCTGAACATATTTAGCCAGTATCGAAGGGCGGAAAACTACATTTTCGCCCATTGGAATCGCTACCCCTGCCATGCCATAGAAATGCTTAAGCAATTTGGTAAACTGTGCATTCCCGGCTGAATCCTTAACAACAAGTGTTTGATTCTGCAACAATTCACGCGAAGAGATGCCAGCATAAAACTTCTCTGAATAATAATAAACTCCAAAACTGGCATCGGGAACTAATTTCTTCGTCATTTCATCCTGGTAAAGCAGAAGAGGATCGGATGTGTTATATGCTTTAAGATCGTTATAGATTATACCGCTGTTTTTAAACCCGGCCTGTAATCCGAACGAAAGCTTGCTCTTAGGAAAAATGATGCGATATGCAAATGTTCCCATTGCCCCGGTTGTGGACATTGGGCCAATCTTGTCGTTAGTAATATTCACACCAAGTGCCAGGTGAGGATTCACCAGGGGTGTATGAATGGATGCACTTATGGTTTTGGGAGCGCCATCAATGTTAACCCATTGGTAGCGATAAAGTAAATCGGCTGAAAGTAATTCGCGGCTGCCGGCGTAAGCGGGATTCACAGCAAGTTTATTGAACATGTATTGACTGAACAAAGCATCCTGCTGTGCAAACATTTTGCCGGCTATCAGAAGTACTACGAGAGTTGTAAAGAGTTTTTTCACTGTAAGGTAGTTTTTGTGAGCGTTTGTAGTCGGTCGTAATGTTATTTATTTCAACTGGCAGAAATCCTGTGCGTAAAGTCGAAATACTTTTATTGTACGATTTCGAAATATACATTGAAAATACCATGCCCGAATATCTATATATCTAAAAAACAGCATATTGACAAAATACTTATCAATACTATGGAATAGATATTGTCCTCTTTTGGGAAATTATACTATAAATAAGGACAAAACCGGGTTTCACCCCTGACAGAAACTATCTCAGAAAAAAGAGCATCCCGTCAGTAATGACCTGATAAAACCCTCAATATTGGCTGATTTGTATTTTCCTGCATTTTCTTTTCATTTATAAATTGATTGGCCATGATTTCCGGATCCGAAATTCAAAGCATATAAATTGTTGTTGTACTTTTACGGCATGCAATTTATTGACACACATACCCACTTATACCTGGACGAGTTCGATGCTGACCGTAAAAACACGGTTAACAGGGCTATTGCCTCCGGCGTGGGAATTATGCTGCTACCCAATATCGACAGAACATCTTGGCAGCCTATGTTGGATATGTGTAAAGAATATCCTTCCAATTGCTATGCCATGGCCGGGCTTCATCCCACTTCGGTTCTTCCCGAAAGTATTGAAAGTGAACTGGCTGAAGTGAAACGTCAGCTTGAAACCGGAAAATACATTGCCATAGGCGAAATTGGCATTGACTTATACTGGGACCGGACACACCTTATATTACAGGAGGAAACCTTCAGATACCAGGTTCAGCTGGCAAAAAAGCACAAACTCCCCATAGCCATACATGTGCGTAAATCATTCGACGAAGTGTGGCATATCCTGAAACCCGAAACAGGGCCGGATCTGAAAGGCGTTTTTCATTGTTTCCCGGGTGATGAAACTCAGGCCCGCCTGGTAATTGATGCCGGGTTTATGCTTGGCATAGGCGGGGTGGTTACTTTTAAAAATTCGCATTTACAAAAAGTAGTTGCAGCTGTCGGCCCCGAACATATTATCCTGGAGACCGATGCTCCTTTCCTGGCCCCTGCCCCATTTCGCGGTAAACGGAACGAACCGGCGTATATCCCGATCATCGCTGAAAAAGTGGCTGAACTGTGCGGCATATCCGTCGGGGAAGTTGCAGC
>JBBSBT010000386.1:0-3842 GCA_038250985.1 Bacteroidales bacterium | reverse complement strand
GGTTGACAAAGGACTGCGTTACAAACCTTCCATCAGCGTCGAAGGCGCATGTGCTTCCGGCGGACTGGCGCTTATCACAGGAATGAAATCTATATTAGCCGGAACCGCAGATTCAGTGCTTTGTATAGGAGTGGAGGTTCAAAATACGGTTAAAGCTATTTATGGTGCTGATATTCTTGCAGGCGCCGGTTGGTTTGGCAAACGAAAGGATGGACAAGCGTACTTTTTCCCGGGGCAGTTCAGCGACAGGGCAGGAGCGTATTACAATGAATTTGGCCGCGAAAATGCCCGCAAAGGATTTGCCCGCTGGTTCCGCAACGCTATCGAAAATGCCCGTCTTTGCCCTACGGCACAGGAGCATCACAATACAATTACCGATCTCGAAGCCCTGGCTTTAACGGAACCCAATCCACGTTCTTTTACCGATCATCTGAATGTTTTCGATTGTTCAAAAGTGAGCGACGGTGCATCCGGGATTGCTATTATGAACGAAGCGGGGCTCAAGCGTGCAGGTATAGCTTACGCAGATGCCATTGAGGTTAGGGGATGGGGACATGCCGTCGACGATATTACTGAAGATCCGCCTCAAATGACCGTGCTTACAACCATGCGCGAAGCCATCAGGCAGGCGCTTACGTCAGCCGAAATCACCATTGAGCAGCTTGCCACCGTTGAACTGCACGACTGCTTTACCATTGCAGGGATATTGGCTGTTGAAGCCCTGGGATTTGCCCCTCACGGCGAAGGCGCCGCTTTTGTTGCTGCCGGAAATACGGCCCGCGACGGAAAAATCCCTATAAATACTACGGGAGGACTTATCGGCTGGGGACATCCTACTGGCGGAACAGGTGTGCATATGGCTGTCACCATCTGGGAACAACTTACCGGAAGAGCCGGGTTGAACCAGGTTACAATAGATCCCTCGCGCCCTTATGGCATGACCATAAATATGGGTGGCGATGATAAAACAGTGGTGGCGATTGTGTATAAAAGAGCGGAATAACTGAACCCTGTAAAACGACAAAAGCCTCCCGAAAGGAGGCTTTTTGAGGTTTCGAGCGGATTCGAACCGCTGTAGACGGTTTTGCAGACCGCTGCCTAACCACTCGGCCACGAAACCGTGTTTTGGCGGTGCAAAGGTAAGTAATTAACATTTTATCAACAAATACTTTTTCATACCTGCCGGGTAAACAGCTTCAGGCAGTCAGGGCACAGGCATCCCTGCCATGTGTTCTGTATCGTTTCCATGTTTTCGGCCGGCACATCATATTCAAAACACCAGCATTTTGATGACGTACTGCACGTGAAACTATTTCCGCAACGCGGGCATTTTTTCTGTTCGAACGGTCGTTCTTTGTTTTTCATAAATATTGGGAAATCCTATTAAAGGTTGCGAAAACGAATTATTATAAAGGAGCAGGATCAAAAATCTGATCCCGATAGCTATCGGGACCGATATCAGCAATCCGATATCCCTTTATCGTTCCAGTGTTACACTCACCTGCCTGATCTTTCCGCCATGTGCCAGCGCAGGATTCAACTTCGATACTTTTATCTTCACATGTGTCACCACCTTAAAATCCCTGTAAATGGCATCTATCATCCTCCTGGCGACATGTTCGAGCAGGTGTGAGTGTTGTTCCATCTCATATCTGATAAGCTCGTATACAGCCTGGTAATTAACCGTGCGCTTCAGTTCATCGCTGGTTTCAGCTTCGGATGTATCGGTAGTAAGCCAGGCATCCACCGTAAACCTTGTGCCTATTACACGCTCTTCCTTAAAACAGCCGTGGTAGGCAAAAAAGTCCATTCCTTCTATTTCGATCAGGCCCATGTTTTTTTTAAGTTAATGGTTAAAAGTTAATGGTTAAAAGTACGGATTTCCATAAGCTGGTCACACATATGTAAAAGTGCCCTAAAACCTAATCCTTATCTTAACATTTGAGTGTAAAATTAGTTGTATTCAGCCTATTTAAACAATTCAAACCAACTATTTTCTATTAACCATTAACTATTAACTACTTTCCGCCAACTAATCAACCCCTTTCTCCTACCTTTGCAGATTATTATATAAAAAAGCCTAAACGCTTGATCATCATGACTGACGAAAACAAAACTGCATCATCGGACGAAAAAGTATCCGTAAATTTTATTCACCAGATTATTGAAGAAGAAATCTCCCAGGGGAAAAACAAGGGGCGCGTGCATACGCGCTTCCCGCCGGAACCCAACGGATATCTACATATCGGTCATGCCAAAAGTATCTGCCTGAATTTCGGAACGGCCCGTAAATACAACGGGCTGACAAACCTGCGCTTCGATGATACCAACCCGGTAAAAGAAGACACCGAGTATGTGGATAGCATTATGGAGGACGTGCGCTGGCTTGGATTCGACTGGGACGACCGCCTGTTTTATGCTTCCGATTATTTCGACCAGCTCTACGATTGGGCCATAAAAATAATTATGGATGGCAATGCCTATGTGGATGATCTGAATGCCGAGCAGATCAGTGAATACCGCGGCACAGTTACCCGTGCTGGAAAGGAAAGTCCGTATCGCAACCGGAGCATAGAGGAAAACCTGGATCTGTTCACGCGAATGAAAAACGGCGAGTTTGCTGATGGTTCAAAAGTTTTGCGTGCCAAAATTGATATGGCTCATCCCAATATGCTGATGCGCGATCCCATTATGTATCGCATCCTTCATACCGATCACCACCGTACAGGCGATAAATGGTGTATTTATCCAATGTATGATTATGCGCATGGCCAGAGCGATTACCTCGAAGGAATCACCCATAGCATCTGCACGCTTGAATTCGAGGTGCACAGACCCTTGTACGAATGGTACCTGGAACAGGTTGCCGAAGGCGATTACCGCCCCCGGCAGATTGAATTTGCCCGCTTAAACCTTACCTATACAGTGATGAGCAAGCGTAAATTGCTTCAGCTGGTAAATGAAAATTTAGTGAACGGCTGGGACGATCCCCGTATGCCAACTATTTGCGGGCTACGTCGCCGCGGGTATACACCCGAATCGCTGCGTAACTTTGCCGATACCATCGGCATTGCAAAACGCGACCAAACCATAGATGTGGCTTTGCTCGAATTCTGTGTGCGCGAAGACCTGAACAAACGCTCCAACCGTGTAATGGCGGTGCTTAACCCCGTTAAACTTATAATCGATAATTATCCGGATGGCAAGGTTGAAGAACTTGAAGCCATCAATAACCCCGGAGACCCGGAAGCCGGAAGCCGGAAAGTGCAGTTTTCAAAAGAATTGTATATCGAGCGCGAAGACTTTATGGAAAACCCGACGGGGAAATTCTTCCGGCTTAAACCAGGCGGAGAAGTGCGGCTTAAATACGGCTATATCATTAAATGTGAATCCATTGTAAAGGATGGCGAAGGTAATATTACCGAGATCCATTGTACTTACGAGGCAGATACCAAAAGTGGAATGGCCAATAGCAATAAAAAAGTGAAAGGCACCTTGCATTGGGTATCGGCTGCGCATGCCGTTCCGGTAGAAGTACGGCTGTACGATAGGCTGTTTGCCGTTGAAACTCCCGAAAATGTTGAGGAGGGCCATGATTTCAAGGAAAATATTAATCCCGACTCACTGAAAGTAATTACGGCCTTTGCCGAAGCTTCAGTTACTACAGCTAAAGCGGGTGACAGGGTTCAGTTTGAACGCCTGGGTTATTTTTGCGTGGATCCGGATTCAACCGGCTCAAAACTTGTATTTAACCGCACGGTGGCACTTAAGGATACCTGGTCGAAATCGATGCAGGCATGATAAAGCTGGCTTGAATCCGGGAGTCCGGTCTTAAGTCTCCG
>JBBSBT010000385.1:0-3850 GCA_038250985.1 Bacteroidales bacterium | reverse complement strand
TTCTTTTCTTTTCAAAAAACTTACCCCTCGCACATTAGGCTCACTCATCGCCATGTACGAGCAGAAAATTTTCGTTCAGGGTGTGATATGGAATATCTTCAGTTTCGACCAATGGGGCGTACAGTTAGGCAAACAACTCGCGAACATTATTCTTCCTGAACTGGAGGGAAATTCAAAAGTAACCAAGCTCGATGCTTCAACTAATGGTTTGATTAATGAATATAAAAATATGAGGTAACTGCTTTTTTAAATACTTTTTTTATACGAGCCCTGGAAATTTTCCGGGGTTTTTTTTATTTCATATCGAAAAGCCATAACTCGGCACAGTTGATTTCCCTTCTCCAAAAAAGCAAGAAATCCGATTCCCTTCTTCTTTGGAGAAGGTGCCCGAAGGGCGGATGAGGTTATACAAAACAAAAAGTCCGATTATCTAAACGCAAGCAAGAAATCTGATTCCCTTATCTTTTGGAGAAGGTGCCGAAGGGCGGATGAGGTCTAAAGAAGCCGAAGGCAGATGAGGTGAGAAGATGCCCGAAAAACGGATATGGTCAATATCCTTTGTAAATTCTTTTTTTATTGTAATTTTATCCTGAATTAAAACATGGTGATAATGAAATATCTAGTCTCTCTTATCGTAATCACGCTCGTAGCAGTAAACCTAATCTCCGCCCAGGAAGCTTCGCAATGGAGGGGAAAAGACCGGGATGGAATATATGACGAAAAAGGCTTACTCCGTTCGTGGCCGGATGCTGGACCCTCACTTTTATGGCATTATGATAACCTTGGCGACGGACATGCATCGGCTTCGGTTGTTGCCCATGACCGTATTTTTACAGCCGGCACCTCCAATGGAGCAGGCAGCATCTTTGCCTTCACACTCGATGGCAAACTAATCTGGAGTACTGCTTACGGAGATGAATGGATAGAGAGCTACCCCGGATCGCGATCAACGCCACTTTATAACAACGGCAAAGTTTATTTCATGAGTGCCTTCGGTAAAATAGTATGCCTTTCGGCAGATAAAGGGGGCTTCATCTGGTCAGTTGATATCATGAAAGAATACGGCGGGCGCAATACGACCTGGGGCATTACCGAAAACCTGCTGATTGACGGGGACAAACTGTTCTGTACCGTTGGGGGTATTAAAAATAATGTGATTGCACTTAACAAAACTACAGGCAAACTTATATGGAGCAGCGCAGGAAATGGCGAAATCAGCGCTTATTGCTCGCCCATAATTATCACTCTTCCTGCAAGGAAAATCATGGTCACAATGACCGCGAAATCCATTCTCGGGCTTGATGCCGGAACCGGTAAAAAGCTCTGGAGCTACGAACAGGTAAACCAATATGCTGTGCATGCCAATTCTCCGCTTTACCACAACGGTTTCCTGTATTGTGTTTCGGGATATGGCTGCGGTGGCGTAATGCTTAAAATATCGGTTGATGGAACATCTGTGGAAAAAGTCTGGAAAAACGCCGATCTTGACAGCCGCATGGGTGGTGTGGTATTGGTTAATGGAAAAATTTACGGATTGGGCGATAAAATCAAAGGCCTGCATTGCCTTGACTGGAAAACAGGGAAAGAGCTTGCTTTCGACAGGATGAATGGCAGAATGGGCAACATCATTGCTGCCGACGGCATGCTTTATACATACGACGAAAGCGGGGAAGTCAGTTTGATCGAACCAACACTTGCCGGCTTCAAAAAAATCAGCGCATTTAAAGTTCCTTTTGGTTCAGGTCCGCATTGGGCTCACATGGTAATTGAAAACGGCCGCCTGTATATCCGTCATGGTAATTCGCTGATGGTTTACGATATCAGGAAATAACACCGTTTTCACTTGGTTAACAAAGCCCGGTCGTATTGCAGCCTGTTTTTTGCCTGTTACAGACTGATTTCCTGGTTTCAGCGATTATTTTTTGATGTTTATCAAATTTCAATGTATTCTATTGGTCAATAGTATATTTTTACTTCGCTGATTGTATTTACACCAGGGGAAGCTGGTTGAAAAACAACTATTAGTTAATTTAATTTCTGTCCTATGATTCGAAAAGTTATTATCCTGTTTTGCCTGGTGTTTTTTATCTCAACAAATCTTTTAGCACAGATCAATGCGCAATTCCGCGGTCCGAACCGGGATGGAGTATATCCCGAAAAGGATCTTTTAACAACATGGCCCGCAGAAGGACCGGTATTACTTTGGATGAACAATACAATCGGCAACGGTTACGGTCCTCCTGCCGTTACTTCCGACCGGGTATATGTTACCGGTGAAATTGACAGCACGGGCTACCTGTTTGCTTTCGACCTGAAAGGAAAACCGCTCTGGAAATCAGATTATGGAAACGAATGGGTGAAGACTTTCCCGGGATCGCGCTCCACTCCTACTGTGGTCGGAAACCTGATTTATGTTTGTTCCGGGTTGGGAAATCTTACCTGCTTCGATGCTGCAAATGGTTCCCAAAAATGGTCCGTTGATATGCTTAAAGATCTTCATGGGCGGTTCACTATGCATGGTCATGCCGAATCGCCTTTGGTTGTTGATGACCAGGTTTTCCTCACCCCGGGAGGTATAGATACCAATGTTGTTGCTTTTAATCGGTTTACCGGAAAAATCGACTGGGTATGTATAGGATTTGGTGAATTGCCAGGCTACAATTCTCCTGTTCTTATCTCTCTGCCTGCCGGAAAGATACTGGTAACTTTCAGTGCCTATCATCTGATGGGAATCGATGTACAAAACGGGAAATTGCTTTGGTGGCACGAACAGGTAAATGTTCCTGTCGCTGAACGCAAACCTGGGATGGGCGATACACACAGCAATTCAGCGTATTACGAAAACGGATTCATTTATTATGTTGCAGGCGATAACAACTGCGGTACAAAACTGGAACTTTCAGCTGACGGGAAACAGATTACCCAGGTATGGAATAACAAAGCGCTTGACAATTTCATGGGCGGATTTATTAAAATTGATAACCGCATATACACCGGCAGTGATTCTAAACGCACGCTTATATGTGCTGATGCCAATACAGGCCAGGTCGTTGATTCACTTAAGATAGGTACCGGGTCTATGGCTCTTGCCGACAATATGCTTTATTACTACAACCAGCGTGGAGAGATGAATCTTGTTAAACCTGGTCCGGCCAAAATGGAGCTCATCAGTAAATTTAAAATCACAGAAGGAACAAAGGAGCACTTTTCGCATCCGGTTATTAAAGATGGTGTACTGTATTTACGCAGGGGGAGCGCCTTGATGGCTTATGATATCCGGAAGAAATAGTTCAGGGTATTTCTGTTTTTACATATGCACCGGTTAATATTTATCAGTTAAATCGGGGACAAAACTCAACACCTGATTAGTTGCAATTCACAAGAGTATCGCACATAATAAGTACTTTTGTTTGGAATAATAATGCTCGCACCTGAATGTTCAAAACCTATATATACCGATTTCTGCTTCCCATATTTGTAGTGGCTGGGATTGGAGTAATGGCATGGTGGCTGATTTATAACCCGGTTAAAACATTCAAACCATCGGTTCCGGGCATGGATGAGCGGACAACAGGTGCAGTTGCGGTCCAGAAAGTAAATATCGGCGAAACCTTTGCATTCTTTAAAACCTGCGACGATATCCCCGGAACCCGCTGGCCACGGTTTCGCGGAGCTGATTTTGATAACATCTGCAAGGAAAATATACGTTTGATCGATAATTGGGGAACCGGGCCTAAAATCCTCTGGAAAATACAGCTGGGCGAAGGACACGCAGCTCCGGCGGTATATGATGGTCGTGTATATATTCTGGATTATGAAGAAACAAGCAAACAGGATCTGCTTCGCTGCT
>JBBSBT010000384.1:0-3857 GCA_038250985.1 Bacteroidales bacterium | reverse complement strand
GTACACTTTTTGCTGAATCAATGCCAATGAAATTTAACTTTTTGTTTTAATATTCCGGTTCTGACTGAAAATAGGATATTAAAAAGACTTCTCAATAAATATACCTGATATAATGAATAAATTTAATAGTCTGAAAATTCTAATTGCCGAGGATGAGGAAACATCAGATCTGCTGATCTCCCTGATGCTGCGTAAAGTTGCCTGCGAGTTTTTGCATGCCAAATCGGGAGTTCAGGCTGTTGAAATTTGTGCCGGCACTCCGGATATTGACCTGGTGCTTATGGATATACAGATGCCGGAAATGGACGGGTACGAAGCTACCCGGCAAATCCGGCAGTTTAATAAGGATGTAGTGATAATAGCACAAACTGCTTTTGCATTTTCGGGGGAGGATCAAAAAGCACTGGAAGCCGGATGTAATGGTTATATAACAAAGCCAATTGTGCAGGATAAACTTATGGCCATTGTCCGAAAGTATTTTGAAAAACACAAATGATTGAATTGTATTTAAGTCACAGGTTAGTCTCCTAACCTGAAATTAATGCCAGGTACAGGCTAATGGGTTGAGAAGCCCGATTAAAGCTACTCCTCGCAATGAAGGCCTCAAAGTATAATGCCAATGAGCCTTTCACGTTTCCGGAGGCTGAATATAAACCCCATAAGGATGCATATTGGAACGAGAACTGATAAGTCGAAAACAAGGTTAATGACAATCATGAATCTTTTCAGCTCTGCTTGTCAGATGGGTGAGCAGAATCCGGAATTATTCTCGTGAGATTCTTGTCGTATATGCATTACCGGGGTAAGGTGAAAATAAATGAACTTCCTTCGCCTTCTGTGCTTTCAGCATAAATACTTCCTCCCTGTTTTTCGACAAATTCCTTACAAAGTATCAAGCCCAGTCCGGTTGAAGGCTCTCCCTCAGTGCCTTTCCTGTTTATGTTTTCGGTAAGAGTGAACAGTTTATCTGACAATTCGCTGTTCATTCCTATTCCATTGTCTTTCACCACAATCCGGATCATATTGTCTTCAGTTTTCTCGGCTGTTATTTCAACAATACCCCCTTTGAACGAAAATTTTAGCGCATTGGAAATCAGGTTCCGGATAATTGTTTCAAGCATATGGATATCGGCAAGCACTACAATATGCTCTGGGATGTTGATCTTTAACGAAATACCTTTTTTATTGGCGTTATCCATCATCAGTTCAATGCTTTTTGTAAGTGACGACTTCAGGAACAACGGCTGAGGTTCAAAACTAAGTTTTCCTCGCTGCATCTTCGACCATTCGAGTAAGTTCTCAATCAGGCGGTAAATGTTTACTGCCGACGATCGCATGATGGTAGCAATCTCTTTAAGTTCGGATGCTGACAGGCTTTCAATCTCATCAGCCATAATACCGGTAAGACCCATAAATCCGTTCATCGGTCCCCGGAGATCATGAGCTACGATCGAAAAAAATTTGTCCTTCTCGGCATTCAGGATGTTGAGTTGCACGTTTTTTAGTTTGAGCTCATTTTCTGCTTTTTTACGTTTGGTAATATCCTTTGATATGCAGGTAACCCATAATATCTTTCCAAGGTTATCCTTTATCGGGTCAGCCAAGGTGAGATAGAAATTTTCCTCGTTTTTAGTATTTATTACTTTAACTTCTATTTCTGCTTTTTCACCGGTACTGAATACATGTCGTACAAGTCTTAGCCTTTTTTCAGCTTCATCGACCGGGAATATTTCAAAAGGTGTTTTTCCAATTATTTCATCAGGCTTTTTGCCAAATGGACCGGCAAATGCATCATTTACAAACCGGTAGGTTTCGTCAGGGTTGAAACTAAAAATAGGATCGCTGGAGTATTGAACAAGCATACGGTATTTTTCTTCACTTACTTTCAGTGCTTCCTCAACCCTTCTACGCTCGGTCATTTCGCGGCCAACGGCAATCACAACTTTTTGACCGAACCAAATACCCGGCGTTAAACTTACTTCTTTGGGGAATATCGAGCCATCTTTACGCATTCCCCAGAACTCGAATCTAACCGGGTTACCGTTATATGCTTCCTTGTGATACCGTGCGGTTTGTTCCAGGTCATTCAAACCGGGTGCCGAAAGGAATTCCGGAAACTTATGCATGAATTCAGCCTTTTCGTAGCCATATAATTTTTCAGCTGCCGTATTCACATCAACGAATGCTCCGTCTTTATCAAGGATATAAATAGGATCATTCAGGCTATTTAAAATTCCCTGGTAGGTAGTTTCCTGTAGTTGCAACTTTTTTTCAGCTTTATTCGTGTCCATATAACTTAACTTTTTGTGCCACTTCTTGATTTATTTTCTTTACTGAAAAAACCCATTGTTTTGCAGGAATGCCTGGTAATAAGTCTGAATATTACTTCCAGCGAAATCTGGTATTACACACTTTATTGACTTCATACTGGCTGATTTTCAAGAAGATGTGTAATAACATTGAAATAAGTAAAGAGCATTTACATATATGGGCAAGCTATCACAGTCTTTTAATCCAATTAGAAAATATACAGGTCGCGCTATCTCCTTTATTTTTTTGTTATAATGAATGACTGCTGCTGAAAATAATAACTTCAAAGAGAGAAATTATACCATTTACAGAATCCAAATATACATAATACTTAACGTAAAAATATCAGATGCAGATATAAAATACTGTTTTTTCAGTTTTCAATTGAAATTCGTACTTTCAATAGTAAATAGTATCATTTGTTCAGTAAATTTTCGGATGAATCATGAATTAAGTCATATTATGGATATCAACAAACTGTTGATTATTTCTGTATAACTTCTGGTCTGAAACAAAATTAGCCGTTTGTTAATCCCGTATTTTTGCACTTGAAATAAAGTTACGATCTATATGCTACGAAAACCGGGTATCATACAGATGTTACTTCATTGTTCAGGTAAATTTTGAATTAAATCGCGACCATCCTTCCGGATTTTAACTTGGGAGGTATGTAAAAAACATATCGGCTACAGATGAAAATCATCACCTATAATGTTAACGGGATTCGGGCAGCCATCAGCAAAGGTTTCCTCGACTGGCTTCAGGCCACTGATCCTGATGTGGTTTGCCTCCAGGAAATAAAGGCCCAGCCTGATCAGATTCCGCTTATTGAATTCGAAATGCTGGGATATCATACTTTCTGGTTTCCGGCTGAGAAAAAAGGATATAGCGGTGTGGCTATACTTTCCAAAACTGAACCTGACAAGGTTGTTTACGGAATGGGTATCGAAAAGTATGATTTTGAAGGACGGCTTTTGCGTGCTGATTTTGGTGATAAAACCGTGATCTCGGTATATCATCCCTCAGGAACCACCGGTGACCTTCGCCAGGCATTCAAAATGCAGTGGCTCGCTGATTTTCAGAATTATATCCTCGAATTAAAACAAACCCGCCCGCACCTGGTTATTTCAGGCGATTACAACATCTGCCACCGTGCAATCGACATTCATGATCCCATACGTAATGCAACAAGCAGTGGTTTCCTTCCTGAAGAACGCGAATGGATGACGGGTTTCCTGAATTGTGGCTTCATCGATTCGTTCCGCTACTTTGTTAAAGAACCTCATCATTATACCTGGTGGAGCTATCGTGCCGGGGCCCGGAGCCGGAACCTAGGCTGGCGAATAGATTATAACATGGTGAGCGATGAACTAGAACAAAGCATGAAACGTGCAGTTATTATGCCAATGGCTGTGCATTCGGATCATTGCCCTTCATTGCTGGAAATAGACTTTTAGGTTAAAATAATCCAAATACCCACATAATTATAAATCAAATGAATCATTCCGTAATAAAAAAAGTTATTGTTTCAATTGTTGTTGTTTTAC
>JBBSBT010000383.1:0-3863 GCA_038250985.1 Bacteroidales bacterium | reverse complement strand
CAACTGGTTTATAGTTAAATTCACGGGTTGCTTTTTCACTCGAAACATTCCAGTTATAATTGTATTTCCGGACTAAGGCGGGTGTAATCAGAGGTGCTCCTCCCGATATCCTGGCAATAAACAGCATTATTCCCGAAATCATTTGAATAAACGGGATCGGGAGATGAACCATAAAATACTTTTTTGCGGTTAAACGGGACAATTCTGCAAAAAAATCATCATAATTGATATTTGTCCCTCCCAGCACATAACGTTCTCCTGATTTACCTTTCTCCATGGCCAGGATATGTCCGCTCACCACATCTTCAACATACACATAGTTCCCTATACTTTTCCCGTTGCCGGGGATAATCCGCCATTTTCCCACGATATAGCGCTGTATCATGCGGGTAACCCCGTTGCTGTCGCTCAGCACACCCGGTCCATAAACACGGGTTGGATTGACAATAATAATATCAGTACCTGATGCAGCAATCGTTTTCAGGGTTTCTTCGAGGATGGATTTGGAACATTCGTAATCGAGGAAAAAATGGAGCGGACGAGGCGTGTTTTCATCCACAAAATTGCCTGCCGATGAGGGACCCAGCACGCCTGCCGTTGAAGTACAAACTATTCGTTTTACTCCTGCGTGGATGCCTGCACGCACTACATTCATGGTTCCTTCAATGTTCAGCCTGTAAATATAAGATGGATCTTTGTGCCAGACTTTTGCGAAAGCTGCAGCGTGGTATATTTGCTGGCAGCCTTCCATTGCAGCAGCCAGAGAATTATAATCGAGAATATCTCCTTTGTATAATGTTATGTTCGGATGCTGAATAACAGATGTTTTACGTTCGTCGCGGTAGAGGGCATGAACCTGGTGACCCTGGTTTGCAAGCCTCAAAGCCAGCCGGCTACCGATAAATCCTGTTGCTCCGCTTACGAATATTTTCATTTCCTTAGTGTTTTGATATACATCTGTGGATGAACCCGAAGTGAAAACCATTCATTCGAAAGGGCCATAACTATATGCGTAAATACAGCTATCCAGATGCTGCCTGTAAGATAAGTGAGATAGCAGAGCAAGACGCCTAAAGGGATTGCGCCAAGAGTTTCTTTAAAACCTTTTGGCAGATGAACCAATGCATAAATTGCTGTATTCAGAATTATGGCCGGCCATAATCCCAATAATATAAGTGAAGAAAATAACAGGAATCCCCTGAAAAGAAATTCATAAGCGCAAAGATAGGCGATCCAACTTACACCGCTCACGATTAACAAGCTTACTGTCCATTCATTATTCCTGATCTGAGGATACATTTCCAGGTTAACGGGCGTTCGGGAGTTAAACCAGGTAATTATTAATATAACAACAGAAAGAAAAATTGTCCAGTAATACGTGCCGGGAACCGGTGCAATGACTCCGAAATCAGCCATGCTTTTCGAACCGGGAAACGAAATAATGATCAGCGGTATGATTCCAAAAATCAGGAACCCAAGAAATCGCTGAAACAATACATCAAGGGATTCGCCTCCGGCTGTTTTCAGCATTCGCTTAATTACAGGCGAGCCCGACAGGAAAAAATAGGTTAAAAATCCAAATGTGGCAATTGTGATTGCCGATATAAAATAGAATATATCAATAGTCGCTAACGGAGGATGCATTACAAAAAATATAGGATTGTGAAAGTGTGAATCAGCATTAAAGTTACGATGAATAAATCCAGAATCAACTTTAACCAGAATATTTTTAAAAAGAAACCGGAAAATCATCTATACGGTAAAGATAAAACCATCTTTTTAAAGCTTAGATAGTGCGTAATACAATTAAAGCACTATTTTTGTTTCTGGTTAATAAAATTTTAAAAAACATGTCGAAAATAATAAGCACAGAAACACCATCAGTAAATATTATAGGTAACGGAACCGATATTAATGGCAATATCAAATCAAACGGTGATCTGCGCATTGATGGATTTATCAAAGGTACCATTCAGGCAACCGGCAAAGTAGTGGTTGGCTCCACCGGCAGGGTTGAAGGCGAGATAAGTTGCCAGAATGCGGATATTTCGGGTGAGGTAAAAGCACACATCAAAGTTACCGAACTCCTGAGTTTAAAAGCAAATGCTGTAGTAAGCGGTGATATACAAACCAATAAACTGGCTATAGAGCCCGGGGCCGTATTTACCGGCGCATGCAAAATGGGTAATAATGGAAGTTTGAATGAAAAACCCGAACAGCCCATCGAAACCAAAGCCGGATAAGGAAAAACGACCTCCTCTCGAAAGCTATGCCCGATACTCGGGCCTGGCATTACAGATGTTTGCGATCATTGGGATAGGAATCTTCGGAGGTGTAAAACTCGATCAATGGCTCAAAATGGGATTTCCTGTTTTTACAGTGTTGCTTGCCATTATTTCGGTTGCTGCAGCCATATATTCAGCGATTAAAGATCTTTTAAAGAAAAGTTGATTATTTAACAAAAATAAAAAATAGGATGACACACCCAATTCATCCGAAAACAATAAAATTACAAATTTATCACCTTTGCCAGCATGAAGGAATTAGTAAACCGTTTTGTCCGTAATCTCCTTATTTTCAGTGCAATTCTGGCACTTACCGGGATCACAATTTCATATTACACACCCGGGATGATCACAAAATTCTGGCCCTTGTTATTGCTGCTTTTTGCCGGGATTACATTAACGTTAGTCACCTTGTTGTTTAGTGCCAGCGAGAAGAAATTCAGCCGCTTTTCCAATACGTTTATGATCGCCAGCATGATAAAAATCATGATCCTGCTTGTTCTGATCGCTGCTTATGCTTTCAAATTCCAGGACGACGCTATACGGTTCTCAGTAACATTGCTTGTTTTATATCTACTGTTCCTGGGTTTTGAGATTTTCTGGCTTCTGAAACTTCAGAATTCGGACAGAACTAAATAATCATCTTTTACCTTACTGATATTTTCCCTCAATATATTTCTTTCGGAATATTTGTTTAATATTTTTATTAATACATTAAACACTTTTGAATTTCAGGTGTTATATCTATATCAAATCAATATTGTATACTTTTACAGTCTAAAATTACACATCCATGATGTACATCACACGTCGCGAACGTTTTAATGCTGCACACAGGCTTTTCAAACCCGAATACAGCGACGAGCAAAACCTTGAGGTGTTTGGCAAATGCTCGAATCCAAACTGGCACGGCCACAATTATACGCTGTTTGTTACCGTAAAGGGTGAAATAAATCCTTCGACCGGTTTCCTGGTCAACCTGAAAGACCTGAGTGCAATTATTGAGCAGCGTGTGATTGAGAAGCTCGATCACAGGAATGTTAACCTGGAAGTTGATTTTATGTCCGGAAAATTAGCCTCAACTGAAAACCTCTCCGTTGGAATATGGAACGAGCTTTACGAACCCATCGCAGCTATAGGGGCAACACTACATTGTGTAAAACTTTACGAAACCGAAAATAATTTTGTGGAATACTTTGGAACTTGAAAAGATACCTCATTCGGCCATTTTTAACTTTTAGCCGATAATTTAAATCATGATTTAGAAACTCTTCAGACAATTTAAAAAATGAATTTACAATCGCGATGAAATGCGTTTTAAGATCAACCATTTCAATCCCGATAGCTAATGTGACTACATATCGTGTAAACCACAATCTATTAACAAATTTCCAATAACAATTAAATCAAAAAAAAATGAGCAGCGAAATAGTCAAACCCATGTTGATTGAAAATAACATGGACGATTACGAATTGAAAGACGGCTACGAAAAGCGTGATATCTATAATATGACAACCATCAAGGATCTTGCTTTTCATTACCATGAAATACTTAAGCTGATTGGTGAAGATCCCAGT
>JBBSBT010000382.1:0-3866 GCA_038250985.1 Bacteroidales bacterium | reverse complement strand
TTTATGATTGCAGCATATTCCGACATTTTATCCAGCTCTGTCTGAAATGTATCGGGTGTGTTGAGCGAAATTATAACCGGTTGATTTTTATAATTAAGTTTTTTAAACAATGATGTCATTTTCATGCTACTTTGTTTAAATTAAATTTTTACTCAGGTAAAAAATTAACAAATAAACTGGTTTTTATTCCTTCTTTCCTGGGTTCAATTCACTTACAAGCTGACCAGGAATTCTTTCGTCATAATTAATAACAACCGGCAAGCCAGCATGCTCCCAGCCCACCAAACCGCCTGATAGGTTGGCGCAATTCCCTTCAAATCCATTATCCATAAGCATTTTAACAGCTTCCGGGCTGTGGATGCCACTTGCATCAGCTATAATCAAGGGTTTGTCAACCGGCAGATTTGCTATTATTTCAGGTAAATTTTTCTTCGGACAAAATATCAGCCTGCTGACTTTAAATATTTTATAGCGGTTCAGATGCTCCTCCCGAACATCAACCAGTATTGCTCCTTCCTGGCAGAATTTATATGCCTGCATAGGTGAAAGATTATATATGCCGTTTGATTTTAGAGCTTTTCCTTCGAAGAAATTTTTCATGTTGTTCTGTTTTTATACTGTTGAAAATGAAATGTAAAAGTACATGTATATTCAGAAGTGCCGTCAACAAAGTGCTTAATTGTTGAGTGTAAACTGTTTCTTTGTATTTTTGAGATTCAAAATGCCGGTTTTCCTTTTGACTCCGGGGACCTTTCACAATCTTTGTATTGAGAACAGAATAGTATTTTGTCGTCGCCGTAGGTTTAATTAAAAATGCATTCAATATATTAATTGGTTTATGACTTTATTATCCTTCCTCAACAGGACAAAGCCTATTTATATATCTCTGGCCAGCCTTACATTTATTACATTAAGTATATTGGTTAATTTATTTCCTGTTGAGCCTGGAATATCAGCCATTCTCAATGCGTCATTCCAGTTGCTTGCCTCAACGCTGGTTGCTTTATTTTTATTACTCACATACTCTGTTTCACAGAAAAACAATTTTGCATTCAGCCGCACTTTGTTGTGGCTTGGTTTTACCGCAACTGCCTGGGCGATCGGCGATGCCATATTTCTGTACCTGACATGTATTCACGTAGATCCATTTATTACTGCAACAGATTTTTTTTATGTTGCAGCTACTCTTTTGCTCATGGTTACAGTGTTAACTATTCCGGGCTCGCAGCCACCTTCGCACAGGCTAAACATGGTTTTTATTGAGATTAGCATATTGATTTTATCGGCTACAGTTTTATTTGCAGTTACATTATTAATGCGGGGAAAGCCCGATTTAAATTTTGATTTGCTTACTCTTTTGATGGTTTTTATATATCCTGTGCTGGATATTATTCTCATATGGATAATCATCATACTGTATTTCGCATACCCGTTCAAAAGCAATCAAAAGGTATTAGGGTTTTTCTTTACAGGGGGAGTATTTATTTTTTTAAGCGATGTATACTATCTTTTTACCTCGCTTTACGAGCCATTGATCAAGGACTATCTTATTGATTGGTGCTATTATGTATTTTATGCCATGCTATTGCTTGCCGGATTATCCGGGTTTAAAGAGATAAGGGAACCTGAACAGGCAACGGATAAGAAAATAAATGCTTTTAAATCAGGGACCTGGATCATATTTATGCCGGGCGTATTTTTGATTGTATTGATAGGTTTATTAATGCTATTTGTGCTGACTCAATCAATTGTTCTGACAAACGTTATTATTGTTCTGATTGCCATGATTATTTTTCTTTTTATTCTGCATCAATACCTGGTAATCGGTGAAAATATTAAACTAACCAAAGAAATGAGGCAGATTAATGTTGAGCTTGAAAATATTGTGGAAGAGAGGACTGCCGAGCTTAGCAAAGCGAATATTGAACTTCAGGCCGAAATGAAGGAAAGGGAAAAAGCGGAAGACCACCTGGCCCGGAGCAACCAGGATCTGGCTCTTCTGAACAGGGATAAAGATAAACTTTTCTCCATCCTGGCTCATGACCTGCGAGGTCCTCTTGGTTCAATGATGAATCTTTCACTGCTTTTAGCGGAAAATATCAATGATTTTGACGAAAAAGAATTGCTTGAAATCATCGGGACGCTGAATAAATCTGCCACACAAACCTACCAGTTGTTTAATGATTTGCTGGCATGGTCGGCCGTTCAGATGGGAAGAGGTGAGCGGGAAAAGAAAATTTTTACTATAGCGGAGGTTTTTTCCGAAACGCGTGTGCTTCTTGCTTCGGATGCGGAACGAAAACAAATTATTATCCATATAGATGTTGATAAAGCTCTTGTGGCATATGCCGACAAATTTGCGATTCAAACAATAATGCGAAACCTGGTAAGTAACGCCATTAAGTTTTCATGGCCTCAGAGCACTGTTACCCTTAAGGCTGAAAAATATAATGACCAGATCAAAATTTCAGTGATTGATAAAGGAATTGGAATTACCATGGAAAAACAAAAGAAAATATTCAGGGTTGATGCCGTTAGCTCTACCCCCGGAACTGATGGTGAAAGAGGGACCGGTTTTGGACTTTTACTTTGCAAAGATCTTGTTGAACGAAATGGAGGAAAGATATGGCTTGAGAGTGAAAAAGGGAAAGGAAGCAACATAATGTTTTCGTTGCCGGTTGATGATACCTACAGTATTCACAATGAGGTATCATCTGTATTTCCAGCCTCCAGGATACAAACTATCTATGATCATTCAAAGAAGATCACATTTACTTCTTTGATCGGCGAGATCAATACATCTTTATTCCGATCGGAATTAATCAAGTTGTGGCGCAGCAGCGATTACCCTCCCGATTATTCGATATTAGTTGATCTGCAGGAGGCTACATTGATAATAGATACAAATGATCTGCCGGCCATACTCGAACTGTTTTCAGCCATGCCCGGAAATAACAAAAACAGGAAGTTTGCCTTGCTTACTGCTACTCCTCAGCAAGTAGCTTACTCAACTATGTTCGGGCAGAATATAAAAAACAAATTCCCTTTTATTGTAGAGGTTTTCAGTACTTATGATGCTGCAATGGCATGGCTTGGTGTATAAAGTTATAATTTGTTTTAAGCTGAATGGCAAGTCGTCATTTTGAATGTATCGGCGCTAATTAATTGTCAGGCTGAGGAAATATAATCAATTAGTGATAATTTCGTTTTGAGTTGTTGAATGAATTTATTGCTTATTCCTGCCAAATAGTTCAGCAATATTTTTTTTTGTCGATTAATCGATGTTTAATAAATGCCATGCCCAAACGCTATACAAAATTGAGTTGTATTTTCGAAACATCAACCTTAAATACAGCAATGTGATAAACCGGATTATTTGACGAATCGTTGTAGCAGTGAGCCTTTAATCTCAATGATTTTCACATCCTGTGCAAACTGAAGAGTCAAAATCCATTTAATGTTAATAGTAAGAATACTGATTTTGTATAGCGGAAACTCTTGTCGCAGCAATATGCCACATGGCATTTGCAATTATTCGACAAACATCTTATCGTTTGTTCGGCTGGCACCTGGACTTCTGGCAAGGTGACGCACCGGCAGCCTATAGGTTTTGATGACACTTCACATACTGAAGGTACGCCGGTATTTAGTATAAGTGAGTTTTATCGTGTTCGTGATGAAATAAAAACGACTATCCGGTAGTTATATGATGAAAAAATAGGAACCAAAAATTAAGCCCCGTTTTTCTCCGCCTTATGCAGGATTCCGCATCACGGCAATTTATCAGTACTTTTAAAAATACATCATTAATTTTAATCAATACCTGGAAACATGGATCGTTCTGAAAAAGCACAGACGTATTTTGA
>JBBSBT010000381.1:0-3885 GCA_038250985.1 Bacteroidales bacterium | reverse complement strand
TGGATATTATTCCCGGTATTCAAAACCAGGTAATATAATCCCGCAGGCACATTTTTAGGAGTCCAGTCACAGGAATGGTTGCCCTGGCGAAGAGATTCATTAACAAGTGTTGAAATAATTCTTCCATTACTATCTCTGACCTGCATAAGCACCTTTGTATCTTCCTTTAATGAATAGCTTATATGCGAGGTGTAAATGAACGGATTAGGAGAATTCTGTTCCAGCACAGCAAGACTTAGGGCTAAAGGATCATCAATAGCTGTAATAATTAATGAAGGGCTTCCGGCTTGTACCCAGGCTGTATAGATCAATTCGGCCAAAGCGTGTGAAGCACTTTTGAATAAAGGGATTGTAAAACCTTTTGTCTTATCCCATAAAGCAGTTTTATAGGCTGAAGAAGAAGTAGTACCTAATGTTTTAGCATATGTATCAGCAAGAAGCACTGGATTAACATAGGTATAATTAGCGTATAAATAATTAAATATATACTGGTTTACATTACTGATTTCAGAGATATCCTCACCTGTATAGGTAATCTGGGAAATATACGTTTCAATCATGGTTTTTTCGTAACGGGAGTGAATCCCGTTGTTGCCGGTAAGCTGTCCATCGTAGTTTTTGGTAATATGCAAAGGCATATGGCCGTCGCCTACATAATGTCCCAGGTCGGCCGCAAAAACCTTTGCTTTTGTGAAATCATGCCGTTGCATACAGTTACGCAGTGAATCAAATGTGGTTTTGGTTGCCCACGGTAATGTTCCGTTATTGATCACAGTGGAGGCGCCATAAAGTGCAGTTACGGAATCAAGTGTTTGAGGAATCCTGCCATTTGAGATAAATTCATTGTAATTATCAATATCTATATAGTGTTTCGGACCTTCGGTAAGATCGGAGTTTTTACGGTTGTCCGCATCCGATGCATGATCACGCAAAAAGCTGACCCAGGACTGAAAATCCTGCATTTGAGCATTAAATGACATGCCGGCTGATTCGCTGATTTTTTTGTGACCTACGGATCCCCAACTGCTAAGAAGCACGGTTATTGTGAGAAGAGCGAGTGATGATAAGAAAAGCTTTTTCAAAAGTAAGATTTTTTATAAGTTATTAAAGGGGGACAAATGTAATCATTTATTAATCTGAGTGATTTTATATTGTAATTATTTGGAACCGTGAGTGATAAAGGTTGTCAGATGGGTGATATTCTTCATTTTCAGTGTAGTTGGATTAATCCTGATGCGGTTAAATACACCTGATTTTGCCGTTATGTATCACTTTTCCCCAAACCTGTGGCTTTAGACTTCCTTCAAAACTAAATTATCCCTAAATTTGCACCTCCCTAACGATTTTAAAATGAAAATTTCCTATAAGTGGCTGAAAGAGTATGCTGACGTCAGCCTGGCACCTGTTGAAGTTGCACGAATACTGACTGACTGCGGTCTTGAAGTTGAAGCTATCGAAGAATTTGAATCTGTAAAAGGCGGCCTGAAGGGAATAGTGATTGGCCAGGTACTTTCGGTACAGCGTCATCCGAATGCCGATAAACTCACCTGCTGCAAAGTGGATGTAGGGGAAGGCAAAGTACTGGACATCGTTTGCGGAGCGCCTAATGTTGCCGCAGGGCAGCGTGTGCCGGTTGCTACCATAGGCGCAATAATTTATAAGGGAGAGGAATCATTTGCAATAAAAGCCGGCAAAATTCGCGGCGAGTCCAGCAATGGAATGATATGTGCCGAGGATGAACTCGGGCTAGGCAATTCACATGATGGTATAATGGTGCTTGAGGCAAACGCTGCTGTTGGCTCAGCTGCAGCTGAATATTTTAACCTGGAGACGGATACCTTATTTGAAGTAGCAATTACACCAAACCGTGCTGATGCAACTTCACACATAGGCGTGGCCCGCGACCTTGTTTCTGCCATCAACAACCGTGAAAAACAACATGGAAATGCATATCTTGCGATTCCTTCGGTTGATCAATTCAAAGTGGATAATAATTCACTCTATATTTCAGTAGATATTGAAAATACAGAGGCTTGTGCCCGGTATACTGGTATTACCATAAGTGGAATAGAGGTAAAAGAATCCCCGGCATGGCTTCGCGAAAGGTTGTTGGCTGTTGGCTTACGCCCGATTAATAATATTGTGGATATTACCAATTTTGTACTGATGGAAACCGGTCAGCCACTGCATGCTTTTGATGCCGGGCAGGTTACCGGTAAACAGGTAATTGTTAAAAAATTACCTGCCGGTACAAAATTCGTTACACTTGATGAAGTGGAACGTAACCTGGGAGCGGACGACCTTATGATTTGTAATGTTGCAGAGCCCATGTGCATTGCAGGGGTTTTCGGCGGGGCAAAATCAGGTGTCAGCGATAAAACAACAGCTATCTTCTTGGAGAGCGCTTATTTTGACGGAACACATATCCGCAAAACATCCAAACTACATAACCTGAAAACAGATGCTTCATTCCGTTTCGAGCGTGGATCCGATCCAAATATTACCGTGTATGCTCTGAAACGTGCCGCCATGCTTATAAAAGAAATAGCGGGCGGTACAATTTCATCCGAAATTGTTGATGTCTATCCTTCGCCGGTTGAAAACTTCAAGGTTGAAGTTTCGTACAAACGTATTAATACGCTTATTGGCAAGGAGATTGATAAAGAAACAGTCAAAAACATTTTGTTATCCCTGGCGATTGTTATCCTTTCGGAAAACGAAGCAGGACTGCAGCTTTCCATTCCGCCTTTCAAGGTGGATGTAACCCGCGAGGCTGATGTGGTTGAAGAGATACTGCGTATTTATGGCTACAATAACATAGAGCTGAGTGATTCATTACATTCGTCACTTTCATACAGCCGCAGGCCCGATCCGGAGAAACTTCAGCAAAAACTGGCTGATTTCCTGAGCAACAACGGCTTCAATGAGATACTCACCAATTCACTGACCAGTTCGGCTTATTACGAAAAATCGGATATTTTCAGTTTCGATGAGTGTGTTAAAATTCTGAATCCACTGAGCAGTGAGTTGGGCGTGATGCGTCAGACATTACTCTATAGCGGGCTCGAAAGTATTTCATACAACTTGAACCGGCGTATGGCCGATCTCAAATTTTACGAATTCGGGAATGTCTATACATATGTGCCGGCACAGTCAGCCAGTAACGACGTAACCCGCAAATACCTTGAGCGTAAAAAGCTATCTGTTTTTGTAACCGGCAGCCAGCAAGGCGAAAGCTGGTATATGCCCGAAAGTAAAACGGATTATCATTTCCTTAAATCGCTGATATTTGCTGCGCTCCGAAAAACAGGCATCAATTTGAACAAACTCATTGCCACAAATATCGATAACCGCTTATACAGCGAAGGCGAGGCCTTCAGCATCAATACCAGACCCCTGGTTACTATTGGCCGGTTGAGTCCCGCTGTCCTCAGGCAATTTGATATTAAGCAGGATGCTTATTACGCCGAAGTGGATTGGAGCACATTGCTCAGGGAAGTGAAGCCTGACAGTGTGAAATACAGTGATATATCCCGTTTCCCTGAAGTGCGCCGCGACCTGGCATTACTGCTGGATAAGCAGGTAAAATACAGCGATATCGCATCATTGGCTTATCGAAATGGAAAAGGAACTTTGCGTTCTGTAAATCTTTTCGATGTATATGAAGGCGAAAAAATTGAAGCGGGTAAAAAATCGTATGCGGTTAGCTTTATCCTCCAGGATGATAATAAAACGCTGACAGATAACGATATAGAAAAATTTATGAAACGCCTGGCTGAAGTTTTTGAAAAGGAACTTGGAGCTGTGATCAGGAAATAGTATTCAACCTTGTTGTACAACTGAAGAAAACCGGGCTATTTCCCGGTTTTTTGTTTTTTAAGGATT
>JBBSBT010000380.1:0-3910 GCA_038250985.1 Bacteroidales bacterium | reverse complement strand
TTTATTGAAAACGATTTCGAGCCGGATATCAAGTTTTACAGGCTCGCCTGACAAAGTCAATTCTTTTGTATAAGGATCATGACCGATAAAAGTAACTTTTAATACGACTTTTCCTGTTTTAGATGTCTTGAAACTGAACTCGCCGTTGGCATTTGCCGAAGTGCCGTCGTAAGTCCCTTCAAGGTAAACACTGGCGCCGGGTAAAGTGTCGTCCTTATCTGATATTTTCCCTGAAATAGTAACCTGGCTTTCAGCCTGAAAACTGATCATGGCCAGGAAAAAGAGGTAGATATATTTTTTCATTTCTGAAAGCAACTGATTTATATTAAGTTTCATGATACAAATTTAAAAGCGGGAAAGGCCTTGTCAAAATAATAGTTGCCCAATTGTCGGAATATGCGGATGAATTGTAGAATTCAGTTATTGAGACATAGTATCCCCGAAATTGATTCGCAATTATAAAATGGATACCTGAACATCCTGTTCACTGCAAAGACGGATGAATACAACCAGCAGATTATGCAGATTACACAAAAAAGTTTTAATGCCTGAGGCCTGTTTTTAATATGGAAACTACTGAAAGCAATCCTGAATCTGTGCAAATCTGTGAAATCTGTGGCAAAAAAAAAGATTATTTAGGGTCTTAATTTTTATGCTAATTCACTATTGTCCGGATAAAATTTGTTTCGTCCCTGACGGGACTTTATCTGATTTTGTATCTTATTTTCTACCAATATGTTATCCCTGACGGGACAATCCCGTAGATTATTTGCGCAGAAAATAGCTATTTGCAGATTTAAAAGCGACCTCATCTGAAAAAGTCTCCTCAAGGACTTAATATTATTAAAGGATTCAGTATACTATCTGATTTTTTAAAGGACAAAAGTTTTTAAAATTGTAGTTTTATACTTTTTAGTACATTTGTCATAACGGATTAAACGAAAATTTCTATTTATCAGAAATTGAATAGATGGCCCTGAAAATAATTGAACCTCTCAAAAACCGATTCCTGATTCCATTCAGACTGATTCCCAAGGAAGGACTGACGCCCGAAAAACTGGCATTTTCGATCACTATCGGGTTTGTTGCAGGCTTATTCCCGGTTATCGGAGCGACCACAATTTTAAGTCTACTTTTTGCCATGCTTTTTCGCCAGAACCTGCTTGTCGTTCAGTCGGTGCAATGGATTGTGGCAGTGATTCAGATCTTACTTATAATACCCTTTATGCAAATGGGAGCCTACATCCTAAATGCACACGCCATTCATATCAGTTTACAGCAGATCAATCTGGCCTTTCAGCCGGGATTTATTTCCGGAATCAAAACTGTCGGTATTTTTCATCTTTATGCCATTCTTACCTGGGGTTTATTAATCATTCCCGCAGGTACTGTTTCATACTTTTCATTGCTTTCGGTTTTTCAAAAGAAAGGCCAAAACTGATTGAAGACAATGTTATACTTGTTAAGTTAAGAAACCTTGCCTGTCCGGATTCTTTTATTATCCCAGGCTAAATACCTGTTTCCTTCACTATTACTGTTGATCCAAGATAGTTAATTCAGATTTAATCCGAAATTTTATTTGGCATTAATTTCTGTTAAAGCCACAAGTTTCTGTAGGCTGTACAATTTTGGATGCATAAAAGTAATTATATTTGTATGGCTGAATTCGAATTTTAGCGGGGAACAGGCTATAAACCACTAACTATTTTAACATGAATAAAGAATTAAAACCCGAAGGTTACCTTTTTTCGAAACGCTATACCAACTACATTTTCATGCTTCTCTTCCTGCTCTACATGTTCGATTATATCGACAGGATGGTGATCACTTCCCTTTTCCCTTTTCTGAAAGCCGATTGGAACCTGACTGATACACAATGCGGAGCGCTGGTATCGGCAGTTTACTGGTCGATTGTAATATTTACGTTTCCTGTATCCATACTTGTCGACCGCTGGAGCCGTCGCAAAACCATTGGCACGATGGCCGTTGTGTGGAGCATTGCAACCGGTTTGGGTGCATTATCGGGAACATTCAGGCAACTTTTTGCATCAAGGACCGTAATCGGGGTGGGTGAAGCCGGGTATGCACCAGGCGGATCAGCTATGATGTCAGCCCTTTACCCGGAGGGGAAAAGATCGTGGATGATGGGGTTATGGAATGCATCCATTCCACTTGGGAGTGCCATTGGTATTGCCATCGGAGGAATTATTGCCACCCATTGGGGATGGAGACATGCCCTTGGAATTGTGGCTATTCCAGGTATGATCATTGCCATACTCTTCTTTTTTGTAAAGGATTACAAAACGATAGGACTGGAAAAAACCATAACGAAACAGGATAAAAAAGCGGAGCGGAAGAAAGTGAGGATGTCAATCAAAGATATGCTGATTGAATTTCTTGCCAAGCCATCACTTATTTACACCTATTTTGGGATGGCAGCCGTTATTTTTACCACCACATCGCTGCTCACCTGGCTGCCTACCTATTTTCACAGGGTACAAGGCATGCCCGAAAGCAGTGCCGGGGTGAAAGCAAGTGCTATTATGCTATTCGCCATTATCGGGGCACCGCTGGGTGGTTATATTTCCGACCGCTGGCGAAAAAAACAGATCAATGCGAGGCTACTGGTACCAGCTTTAACTTCATTGCTGTCGGCCGTGCTTATGTTCCTTTCATTCAGCGTTTTCGAAGGCCAATTACAGTATTTAATTCTTTTATCGATGGGTGTCTCCATCACTGCTTTTATTGCTGCCGCTGCAGCCGTAACACAGGATGTAGTTCATGCCGGAATGAGGGCTATTTCGTATGCCGTTGCCGTTGTTATTCAGAACCTGCTGGGTGCTTCGCTGGGTCCTATTGTTATGGGCGCCATCTCTGACAGGTCAGATATTCAGACCGCCTTTACCTTCCTGCCACTGGCTTTGCTTATTGCAGCAGTTTTATTCTTTGTCGGTTCAATGTATTACGAAAAGGACCTCAGGAAAGTGGAAAAAGTAGTCCTGGAAGTTATTGATTAGCGGGATGGCCACATCGCAGCACGGCGAAACCTCAATAATACTGCATCATTTTAAATGAATTTTACCTGGCTTTTATGAAAAAAATCCTATACCTCATCGTAGTGCTGGCTCCTTTCCTGGCACAGGGACAAGCATGGAAGATGAAACCCGTTTCCATCAGCGTTTTCAACAACGCTACCATGCTGCCACCGGCCTCGCTAACAGCTACTTTTAATCAACCCATCCACCCGGGTCTTACGGCAGCCTACGAATTCGGCTGGAAGGAAACGCCTAAGCACAAATGGTTTCAGAATGCCGGCGTCAGTTATATGTACCACCGTTATGTTTACCAGGCTATCCTGCTCAATTCGCAGGCAGGGTACCGGTTGAAAATCAATAAATTTTCAGTTGAAGGATACCTGCAGGCTGGTTATATGCATGCTTTTCTGCTCACCGACCGGGCTGTGCTGCAATCGGATGGCACATATAAGGCGGAAAAAGGGCTTGGTAAACCCCAGTTTATTGCAGGTGCCGGTGCCGGATTAGGATACAACCTGGGCAGCGAGACAAAACTTAGACGTATCTTTATAAATTATGATATCCGTCTTCAGATGCCCTTTGTAAAAAGTTATGTCACGCTGCTGCCAAATGGTGCATTATCAGTAGGGATGCAGTTTACCCTTGTTAATTATGCGGAAAAGAATGATTGCAGTCCATATTAATATAGTGAAAAGTGAATGCTTCGGCTGCACTCCGCACAAATAGTGAATAGCGAATAATGAATAACGAATAATGAAGTAATCTAAACTGCTGAATAACAATTGTATGGCTATTGAATGACCATTGCCTGACAACTCCGACTTCTCCATCTCTCATATAACCCAATCCTCAACAACCGCCTGACCATTGCCTGA
>JBBSBT010000379.1:0-3912 GCA_038250985.1 Bacteroidales bacterium | reverse complement strand
TCCATCAAACCCGATATTTTTTGCCGTTTTTGCCATTTCTGCGTAGCCAAGCCACTGCAGATGTTTCGAAAAGAGATGAATTTTTCTTTCTGAAACTGAAGATGATTCAGGCTTAGGTTCTTCGGCAAACAGATTTAGCGGACCTGTAAGAACAACACCCGCAGAAAAAACAGATACTGATTTGATAAAAGACCTTCGGTTTTTCATTTTTTTTGTTTAAAAGTGAGGGGACATTGAAGTATCCCCTCACTGGTTTAAATCAAAAAGCAAATTATTGATTGTATCCTGGATTTTGAGCTAATTCAGGGTTTAAATTGCGTTCGCGTTGCGGAATTGGTAGTAGTAAAGCAGTTGAATTATAGGCGAAATTAGGCTCGCCCTTTGTTGAAAATGCTCCCAATACTTCATCTGCCTTACCAAAGCGGATCAGGTCGTATAAGCGCTGGTTTTCGAAAGCAAATTCTAGCCTCCGCTCTTTCAACAAATCATCTTTAGTAACTGAAGTAATACCACTAACGTCGAAGCCAGCCCTGAAGCGAATGGCTTTAAAAGCTGCAACAGCTGTTTCATCTGAAGTGGTTGTGTTACCGGCCATAATGGCTTCGACCTGCATCAGCAGAACATCAGCATAACGAAGAACGATCCAATCGTTACCTGCATATGAGGTATTGGAGGAGCTTGAAACGTATTTCCCGCATTCCCAGGTGCTAATCGCTTTTTCGTAATAGAATGTAGCTGATTTTCTTTTATCAACAGCCGTATCCATAGCTGCCATCAAATCCTTGGTTGCAAAGTTTAACCCGGTGGCACGCCCTTTTGAGGTAAAGTCCAGAGAGTATAATTCGCTGTCTGTTGCATTGTCATTTATATATTCGACTGCAAAAATGACCTCACTATTTTGTTCTTTATAGAATATATCTCTGAAGGTGGGCATCAGGCTGTATTCAGTAGAACTAACTGCTGCGAGAACTGTGTTTGCAGCACCATAATCGCCTGTGGTGAGATACACTTTGCCAAGCAATGCATTAGCTGCGCCTTTGGTAGCCCGTCCTGCGACTGTACCTGCCTTAGCCGGAAGCATGCTTGCGGCATCCTTGAGGTCGTTGATAATGGAAGTGTATACCTCAGCTTTTGGGGTTCTGACATTGTATTCCTTATCCGTAGCAGTTATTACCTTGTTGATAAGGGGTACATCGCCAAAAGCACGGACCAGGTTAAAATGACACAATGCCCTGGCAAACTTTGCTTCTCCTTCGAACTGGGTCTTTTTAGCAGCATTAGTAACTGCATCCAGATGTCCGAGAACCGTATTTGCCCTGAATATGACATTGTAATTGTTCGACCAGTAAAGAGAAACCGTGCTGTTTGACGGATCAACATTCATACTCTCGAACTGGGCGCCTTCACCCTCACTGGTTCTGGTTTTCCCATTATCAGAGCGTATTTCGGTGACTGCATACTCGGTTTGCACCATGGCTTGCAAGCCATCGTAAATGGCGTAAACCCCGGTTTCGACCTGCTCAGTGTTGGTATAAAAAGAGTTGCTACCTATCTCACTGATTGGTGACAGTTCCAGGCTTTTTTCACAGGAACTCAAAAGGAGTAAGCCTGCGAATAAACTGATTAAGATTTTATAATTTTTCATAGTATGGTTCCTTTCCTAGATTAAAACTCAAGATTAATACCAACAGTAACGGCTTTTGCAATAGGCGCTGCGCCAACCTGATATCCTCCCCGAAGTGGACTGATGATATTGGTTGAAGATGCCTGTAAAAGACCTTCAGGATTAAAGCTGGTATAGCCTTTCGACATCAGGTACATCAGGTTCTGCCCCGAAGCATACACGCGGACTTTTGCTATTCCAATCCGTTTTGCTATGGAATTTGGCATGGTATATCCCAGGTTAACCGACCTCAATGCAACATAAGAAGCATCCTGTACGCAATAATCAGTGTATATCTTTTCACGAACCATTGCTTTGTCAGGGAATGTTGTTACATAATCCATGTTTGAGGAAAACTGGTTTTCATAATACTGCGGATCCATATTTCTGACTTTAGCGCCGTGTGATCCCTGGAAGGTGAAGCTTAAATCGAAAGATTTAAAGTTTAAATTATTCGAAAAGCCCCAAACTATTTTAGGATAGGGTGAGCCTAAGATGGTACGGTCATTGCCGTCAATTATACCATCAGGAACACCATTGGGTCCCGAAATGTCTTTCACATAGCAATCCTGGCTTGTTGCCCCGATTGGGTAGAGTGGGTGCTTCAGGTATTCGTTTGGAACATCCTTTTCGTAAATATATCCATAAAATGAAGAGATTGGATGGCCTTCCAAAGCTATGTATTCAGCGGGACGTTTAACATCAACATAAGAGATCAGTCCGTTAGCTCCTGCAAAATCAACCAGTTCATTTGTATTATGCGAAATGTTTCCTGAAACACTCCAGTTGAAGTCCTTGGAAGTGATGATATTTCCGGTTAATTCAAGTTCTATACCTGAGTTTTTAACTTCTCCGATATTTACAGTTGTTACGGTAAAACCGGTTACGGAAGGAATTTCCTGGTCAAGCAAAAGGTCTTTGGAAGTACGTATATAGTAATCAAATGATAAAGTGATCCTGTTTTTCAACAATCCAATATCAATACCAGGGCCAATTTCAATCGATTTTTCCCATCGTAGTGTCGGATTCTCAATATTTGCCGGATTAAACCCGGGAACAGCAGTTTCATTTAGTACAGCAGTAGCAGGCGTTAAACGGGCTATAGAGCCATAACGGCTGATTCCGGTATTGTTACCCGTAATACCATAGCTAAAACGAACTTTCAGATTCGAAATATACGGGTTGCCCTTTAAGAAATCTTCCTGTGATACTCTCCAACCAACGGAAGCTGCAGGGAAAAATCCAAATTTGTTATCCTTGCCAAAACGCGAAGAGCCGTCATAGCGTGCACTTAACGATAAAAGATATTTATCGCTGTAGGCATAATTTACCCTGCCCAGAAATGACGAAAGCAATTCTTCTTCTTTAAAGGTGGTGGCCTTTGCGATTGTACTTGCTGCATTAAGGGTATGAATATAATCGAAATTATAACCTGTTCCGGTTGCTCCTGATGAATAGTAGAACCATTTTTCCATGGCATAGCCTGCAACAGCACCAAATGAATGTTTGCCTATTTCATTATCATAAGCGAAAATATTTTCATTCACAATATGCGTATCTGTATTAGTATTGTAAACTGAGGAAGTTCCTGCCGGTCCTTTCAGAAGTTTGGTTCCATCCCAATTCTGCGTTTGCATGTTATCGTAATCAGCTGCAACGGAAGTTTTGAATGTCAATCCCTTAGCCAGGTTAAGCCTCATATAGGTATTGGTGAATAGTTTGAGGTCAAAATTGTAATATTCACGCTCCAGAACTTTTGCCAGGGGACTCTCATTGGTAGTAGTACTGATGGTGGTTCCTGTTGTATTTCCGGGTAATACATAACCATCAAAATAAACCTCGTAGGCATAATCGCCAACCTGAACATTGGGATATTTTGTTTTATTTACATATTGAATGTTATTATCATCAATATATTGGGGCAGCCAGGGTGATTGGCGGTTGGCATCGTGAATTCCGAGCGGGAATACCCGTTGTTTGGTATAAGATGCATAAATGTTTCCCCCAAACTCAATCGTTTTATTAACCTTGGTGTCGACATTAAGCCTGAAATTCATTTTCTTATAGGAATCCGTAAGCATAACTCCATCATCTGTCATATAACTTCCGGAAGCAGCAAATTTTGTATTTTCACTTCCACCTAACGCACTCAATGAATAACTCTGGATATTACCACCGTCGAACATAACATCAGTCCATTTGGTTTGGGTGCCAAGTAAGTTTATATACTTTGCCTCATCGGTTGTTGT
>JBBSBT010000378.1:0-3913 GCA_038250985.1 Bacteroidales bacterium | reverse complement strand
GGGGAAGAACAAGCTTGTGCTAACTGAGACAGTTGGTTCATAATCTTTCGCGGTAAGGGGAGAGGCAGCATGCTGCGTCTTTACTTTTTCGTTTACTGCGTAAAAAGCATTGTTAATCAGGTTTAACAACACTCTTCCAATATCCTGTGGAATAACATTGATTTTTGGAAGTGTTTCGTCAAACTCTGTTTTAAAATCAGAATTGAAGTTTTTGTCTTTTGCCCGCAGTCCGTGATAGGAAAGGCGGAGATATTCATCAGCCAAAGCGTTTATATCAGTGGGTTCCTTTATGCCACTGCTGGTCCTCGAATGCTGCAGCATACCTTTTACAATGGCATCTGCGCGTTTGCCGTGATGGTTTATTTTTTCGAGGTTATGTTTGATATCACCAGCAATTGTTTTCGCTTCTTTAATATCACCTTTATCTAGTTCTTCGTTCATTTCATCTATTAACTCATTGCAGACTTCCGAAAAATTATTCACGAAGTTCAATGGGTTTTGAATTTCGTGGGCAATGCCGGCGGTGAGTTCGCCCAGGCTGGCCATTTTTTCGGATTGGATAAGCTGTGTTTGTGTAGACTTGAGTTCGGTGTATGCTTTTTCGATTTCTTTTGCCTGCTCAAGTTCTTTTTTTTGAGTCCTTTCTCTTTCCTTACGGATAGTGCGTTCTTTCTGGGAGAGATGAACAGCCCATATGGCGGCTAACAGCAATAATCCGTAAATCCCATATGCCCACCACGATTGCCACCAGGGCGGAAGTATTGTAAAATTAAATTCAGCAGGCACGCTCCATAAACCATTCATCCCTTTGCTGGCAGCTTTAAATGTGTAATGACCCGGCGGAAGGTCGCGGTAATTTTCACTGAAATTATTCTCCGAAACCGGGCTCCAGTTTTTATCAATGCCCTCAAGGATATAACGGTATTTTATTTTGTCAGGGTTGCTAAGATTTACACCACTGAAAGTAAAACTGAGGTAATTCTGGTTAGCAGGCAATCGCAGGTTCACCGGCAAATGATAAGCTGTCTCAATCCCATCCCACCTGATTTTATTTTTTTGCAGGTACCCGCTATCGGCCGGAAGTTGTTTATTCTTATAAAACATACCCTTTTCGGCTTTCCAAAGTGTATCGATCTCTTTCGCATGTTTATCCAGTTCAGTTATGTCGCTGAATACCTGTGTTTTGTCGAGAATACTGATACCTGTAACATAAGTGGGTGAAAGTACAGAATCCAGTTCAGGTTCGTCCATTACGGTTAGTATCTGCTCATCTATGCCTGCCCAATACTGGCCTTTTCTGGTAACCAATGAACTGTTTTCAGCAAAATCAAGGTACGAAAATCCCTGTGGTTTTCCATACGAAACCAGGTTCCATTTGGGCTGTTTCATATTGCCTGCCATCAAAGGAGTCAGCATTGTTAAACCTGAAGAAGTTCCAGCATAAATTTTTCCATTGAGCTCATCCAATGTGTATATGGCATTATTGGCAAGTCCTTCGAGGGTGGTAAAAGTGGTTATCGTTGTATTTGCATTATTTATAACATCAATTCCTTTCTCATTACCGATCCACATATTGCCTGCGTGGTCTTCCATAAGTGTGGTAGCTTCATTACCTACCAATCCCAGTGTAGCAGTTAAGCGTTTCATCGTGTTTTGAAGGGGATCTATTACAAGAACACCGGCACCATGACTGCTGATCCAAAGTTGTCCTTTTTTATCCACTTTCAGGGTATTGACGAAATTATCTTTCCACTCAGGCAGGTTCCCTATTTGTTTTAATATTTTTTGTTCGGGATTTATGATATAAACTTCACCTGTGTTGGAAGCCAGCCAAAATTGTCCGCCGGCATCTTCCATTACGGTAGTAACTGTATTATTCCGAAGACCCTGTGCTTTTCCCAGGTATTTGATTGTGCCTTTTTTCACATCAATAATACTGATACCGAAATTGTTGCCGCAGGCCCATATCCGACCCTGGCTATCTTCCGTTAAATGAGTCATCCGCTCATGATGAATACCTTGCTCTTTGCCGATATGCTTAATAGTTTTTGTTGCAGGATTATAAACATTAATCCCATCAACGGTACCTATCCAGATATTTCCATCCTGAGCCTCCAGTGTAGCCCAAACGGCTTTATTCCCAAGTCCATCTGCTGTGGTAAGGTTCCCGGGGCGCCCCTGTTTTGGATTTATACTATAAGTGCCACCTTTGGTGGTTCCCAACCATATCTGACCTTCTTCATCTTCCAATAAATTATAGATAACATTTCCATTAGCAGGCGTAACTTTAAATTTTTCAAGCAGGTTCAATTTTTGATCAAAGGAAATGACAGTTCCATCTCTTGTTCCCATCCACATTTTACCTGTTTTATCCTGTACAAACCCACTGATGAAACCAATATCTGTTACTCCCTGGTCTTTCCGCAAATATTTTATAGTGCCGTATTTAATATTTACGATTTCAGCGCCTCCAAATCCTCCCAGCCAGACAGCATCTGTCTGATCCTGATATACTGTTACAATACGATCATCATTTAAGCCGTTTTTCTTGGCAAGTCTTTTGTTTTTCTTTTCCTTCAGATCAAGTATGTTAACGCCTTTGAATGTAGTTATCCAGATCAGTCCTTGCCGGTCCTGCATTAACTTAATGTTAAAATTATCTGACAGGCCCTGCATGGTGCTGAATTTCTTAACTGTTTGCTTTTCAGGATTTATGATGACAATTCCTTCACCACTTCTTGCAATCCACATTTGCCCGTCGTTATCCTGCATCATGCCAAATATTGATCCCCGCTTTAATGTATCCACAAGTTGTTGTGCAAGTCCGGATTTTCTGTCGAGGATATAAATTTCTCCGCTCATTGTTCCTATCCATATCCGGTTTTCCTGATCCTTGCAGATAGCGGAAATATTCGGATCCAGCAGACCCTGGTCTGTTCCGTATATTTCCAGGTTAACTCCATCGTAGCGGCAAAGTCCTTTTTCGGTACCAATCCAGAGCAAACCAGACTGATCCTGCAAAAAACACCTGCCATTACCTGGCAGCCCAATGGATCCTGCATCCATAATACCGCGGGTTGTTCCTGGTTTAACCGAGGGCCAGCCTGCTTTGGTAATTTTAGGCGGTTGCATTAAAATGGTTTTGAATTTCAGTTTTTGAGTTGAAAGTTTATTTAAATCAAAAACTGTATCGGGTAAACTGTTCCAGTCCAGCTTTTTTTCCTCCATTGGCATCGGTAAAGGTACAGGCTCCCCGATATCAAAGGGCTTGGAGGGCATTTTAGCAAGGTCAAATTTCTTTTCGGACCATGCTTTCAAACTGTCAGGATCTGTTATAATCCATTTTATCTGTTCAGGCTCACTGAACTTAAAAGGCTTACTGACGGCTTGTGCAAATTCGCTCTCCTCTGCGGGAAAAGGTATATTGCGATCCGAATTTTTACAGGCCGATACTGATATAACAACAGAGATGGCAGCTAGTATTTTGATTATAATATGTTGTAATTGCATAGAGCTGAAATTTATATCGTTATTATACATGTATTGAAATTATAAACTCTGAACCTTCGTTTTCCAATGTTACCACTTTCAATTCTCCTCCATGCGCCTTGATGATATCATAGCTTAATGACAAACCCAATCCTGTTCCCTGCCCGGTTGGTTTTGTAGTAAAGAAAGGCTGAAATATTTTTTCTTTGATGGATTCCGGAATACCATTACCGTTGTCTTTTACACTGATCTCGATTTTGTTATTCAGCTTCTTTGTTGACACAACCACTAATGGTTCATAACCGGCTTCGACAGGATCAGCCTGACTCTCCTTGCTTTTTTCATTCACAGCGTAAAATGCATTTGTAATTAAATTGAGAATAACTCTTCCAATATCTTGCGGAACAATATCAATCATTTCGAT
>JBBSBT010000377.1:0-3931 GCA_038250985.1 Bacteroidales bacterium | reverse complement strand
CTTGCTTTCCTGCTTCTTCGATAAAAGGAATATGTTTCTGAATCATTGCCGCTTTTATTTCGGCAATGCTGCCTTCGCCTTCCGAAATCGGAACTGACATCTGGATCAAACCTGATTTAACTTTTCGTGCCATGGTATTCGATTTATTTTAAGATTTATTAAATTGAAAATGATTTTTTATTCAGATATAATGATATTTACAAAACATCCGCCGATTTTGATCTTTTTACAAATTGGCCGTAGCCTTTATTAATTTTCACATTTCCGCTTTCGATAACGACTTTCCCGCGAAGGATCACGGTTTCTGCTTTCCCGGTAACTTCGTGTCCTTCATAAGCCGAATAATCGCAATGGTGATGATGTGTGGATGCAGAGAGTGTATGTTTTTTTGCAGGATCAAAAATGACTATATCGGCATCCGTACCAATGGCAATAGTCCCTTTTTTAGGGAACATTCCGAATATTTTGGCCGATGAAGTGGAAGTAATATCCACCATTTTATTCAGGCTGATTTTTCCTTTAGCAACGCCTTCCGAAAAAACCAATTCCATGCGGTGTTCAATTCCCGGTGCGCCATTCGGAATTTTGGTAAAATCATGTTCTCCTTTGCGCTTATCGTCCCACATAAATGGGCAATGATCGGTAGCAAGCGTTTGTATCACCCCCTGGTCAATAGCAGCCCAGAGCGCTATCTGGTCCTTTTTCTCACGGATGGGTGGGCTCATTACCCATTTTGCACTTTCAAAACCGCGGTCGTAAACGGAAGCATCGAGAACCAGGTATTGAATACAGGTTTCGACAAATACTTTCTGATTCCGTTTCTGTGCATCACGTACTTTGTTTAGTGCTCCTTCACAGGTCATGTGAACGACGTAGGATTTTGACCCGGTTTGATAAGCCATATCAATGAACCTGCCGGTAGCTTCCGATTCCGTAATTTCGGGCTGGGATAAGTAATGATATAAGGGCGAAAGATTTCCGGCAGCTTTATTTTTCGCCACCAGGTAATCAATAATATCGCCGTTTGTAGCGTGAACAGTAACTATTCCGCCATGCTTTTTCACTTCGTTCATTAAGCCTACCATCTGACTGTCGTCAATCATCAGGGCTCCTTTATAAGCCATAAATGTTTTAAACGAGGAAATTCCTTCTTTTTCAATCAGATCCTTTATCTCGGTTTGCGTTTGGGGATTAAAATCAGTCACGGCCATATGAAAAGCATAGTCTCCGTATGTATTTCCCGTTGCCCGCGACTGCCATTCCCGCAGCGCCTCATAAAGTGATTTCCCCTGCGATTGTATCACAAAATCAATAACCGTAGTTGTGCCGCCGTGCAGGGCTGCCAAAGTACCGGTTTCGTAATTGTCGCTCGAAAAAGCCCCCATAAAAGGCATTTCCAGGTGAACGTGAGGGTCAATTCCCCCGGGAATCACAAGTTTCCCCGTGGCATCGATAACCGTATCAGCTGTCATATTCAAATCTTTTCCAATCATTGAAACAGTTTCTCCCTCAATGAAGATATCAGCTGTATAATCATCGGTGGCAGTAATTATTCTGCCGTTTTTTACAAGTATTGACATATGATTTATTTTTAAAGTTAATTTAATCCGGGTTTGCAGATTTTGCCCGCATACTGTCTATTTTTCGGGTATTTTATTAAAGTTAAAACACTTATTTATAATACTCGTCGGCAATATCAATTGCTTTTTCAATAATACCAAGGCCTTCATCTATCTGGGCTTTTGTAATGATAAGCGGGGGAGCCACAAATATCCAGTTCCATCGCACAAAGGTGAACAGGCCAAGCTCCCGGAGTTTTGCAGCCATGCGGTTTGTGGGTTCCATGTCCTTTGCAGCTGCATTAAAAGGAGTAACTGGTTCTTTTGTTTCACGGTTTTTTACCAGTTCAATCACTCCCAATAAGCCGGTGTTGCGAAAATCACCGATTGAAGGATGTTTTTCTGCCAGCGATTTAACTTTTTCCTCCATGTATAAACCCATGGCAGCAGCATTTTCGACCAGATTTTCTTCCTCGTAAACGCTGATACAAGCCAGGGCAGTGGCACAACCAAGTGCATGAGCCGAATACGTGAGGCCCAACGGAAGTGCAATATCATTAAAATGGGCGGCTATTTCTGATTTTACAATCATTCCACCCAATGGGGCGTAACCCGAAGTCAGTCCCTTTGCCACGCACATAATATCGGGAGTAACATCATGGTGGTCGATGCCAAACCACTTACCTGTGCGACCAAACCCGCTCATTACTTCGTCATCAATCAATAATATTCCATGCCTGTCGGCAATTTCTTTGACCTTTTTCCAGTAAAACGGCGGGTATTTTATGCAGCCCGAAGTTCCTGATTCACCTTCGATAAGGATGGCGGCTACGCTTCCGGGATTTTCGAACTGAATGATCCGTTCCAGGTTTGCTGCTGCCCGTTCGCCACATTCTTCGATTGTGCCGCTTTTCCATGGACAACGATAGAAATAAGGATTTTCGACATGCACAATATTGGTCACTCCCTGGTTGTCGAATTGAAATTTCCGCGGATCACCGCCAACCGACATCGCCCCATAAGTTGCCCCATGGTACGAACGGTAATGTGAAATAATTTTGTGACGGCCGGTATACAAACGTGCCAGTTTCACAGCATTTTCAACGGCTTCGGAGCCACCCAGTGTGAAAAGTGTTTTTGTCAGGCTTCCGGGGGTGATTTCAGCGAGCTTTTTACCCAGTTCGCCCCGTACATCAGTTGCCATTGAGCAGGTTACAAAAGTAAGTTGTTCGGCCTGTTTCCTGAGAGCTTCAACTACTTTCGGGTGCTGATGCCCGATATTTGCATTCATTAACTGTGACGAAAAGTCAATGTATTTTTTTCCGTCGTAATCATAAAAATAAACTCCTTTGGCTGATTTTACAGCGATAGGATTCAGTCCTGCCTGTTTCGACCATGAAAAAAAAGTATAATCCAGGTTATTCTTAACAATTTGTTCCCTTTCAGTCATTTTATTTAAATATTTTTGTGGTATTTTAGTATATTGTACAATTTTTTACATTTTATCATTAATTGCCGGATGCCCTAACGCCTGACAAAATCCTTAACCAGAATCTGTTTCTTCTTAACTCATCCAGTCCGTAATTCCTTGCTTGGCCCATTTTGAGGTAACTTTTTTAATCTGGGACCAGAATCCGAGTGAACTTTTCCCGGTTATATCGCCTGTACCAAACTTTGATGAATTCCATCCGCCAAAGGAAAAGGGTTCGCGCGGAACCGGCACACCAATGTTAATCCCTATCATGCCGGCGCTGGCTTGCTGAGCAACCATTTTGGCTACAGCCCCGTTTTGTGTGAAAGCCGAAGCCGCATTACCAAAGGGACTTTCTTGTTGGATCGAAATGGCTTCTTCCACACTTTGTGCAGCAATAATTTCGAATACCGGACCAAAAACTTCGCTTTCCGGCATTTTATGTCCGGAATCACGCCAATCGATAATTGTAGGTCCCAGGTAATAACCGTTTGGATCAGCATTTGCGTCAAATGAAAATTTACGCCCATCAACCAGTAACCTGGCTCCCTTACTTTCTGCATAACCTATATAGTTCAGCAGACTTTGCCGGGATTGACGCGAGATGATCGGGGGCATTTTAGTACCCGGAACAAATTTCAGAACTTCCTGGCAAAGTTTGTCAATAATAGGATTTACATTTCCGACGGCAATCATTACCGAGGCAGCCATACAACGCTGACCGGCTGAACCGCACATGGATGCAGCAATGTCGCTGGCCGAAAGTTCCAGGTTTGCATCGGGCATAACAATTAGATGATTTTTGGCACCACCCAATGCCAGGCAACGTTTGAGATTTGAAGTGGCACGCCGGTAAACAATCTGTGCCACCGGTGTTGAACCGACAAAAGAAACTGCTTTT
>JBBSBT010000376.1:0-3935 GCA_038250985.1 Bacteroidales bacterium | reverse complement strand
TAATGCAGGAATGCTGGAGCCAGTAGCTCCTTTAAAATCGACTGACTTTGCCTTGGCTGAAAAACATCTGCATCTGAATATACTTGCTCCTTTGATCTTAACCTCGGTTTTCGTTTCCAGGACAGAATCTGTTAATATCCCGAAAGTGATACTTAATATTTCATCTGGAGCTGCATTTTATCCATACAGTGGCTGGAGCGTTTATTGCAGTTCGAAAGCCGGGCTCGATATGCTGTCGAAAGTGGCAGGGCTTGAACAAAGTGCAGAGGAGTACCCGGTTACTATATTTGCGCTTGCACCCGGAATTATTGAAACCGGCATGCAGGAATCCATCAGGGAAACAGACCTGGCTAATTTCCCTGACCGGGATAAATTTATCAGCCTTCATGAGGAAGGGAAACTGGCAAAACCTGAAGATGTTGCAGAAACTATTGTGAAATCCCTTTTTAATAATTCTTTGGTTACCGGTTCGGTAGTTACTATTGATCAACTTAAAGAAATTAATAATTATACAGGTTCCACGCTTGTCTGATTTCAGTACTTTTAAGAAAACACAAAACGGATGCTGGAAATCATTAAGTCTGTTGATGAAAGTCTTTTTCTTTTTCTGAACGCCCACCATAGCCTGTTCTTTGACCAGTTGATGTGGCTTTTCAGTGAGAAATTCTTCTGGATTCCAATTTATGCCTGGTTTCTTTGGATGTTATATAAAAGATTCCCCAGGCAATACTGGACAGTACTAGTTACTATTTTAGCCTTAATCCTGGCATCAGATCAGTTTTGCAACCTCGCCAAATATAGTGTTATGAGGTTACGGCCATCACAGGACCCGCAACTTATGGCCATAGTTCATATTGTTAACAATTACCGTGGCGGTTTGTACAGTTTTTATTCAGGACATGCGTCAAATTCATTTGCAGTGGCTCTTTTCATGATTACGATATTCGCCAGGGAACGGAAATACATTATCCCGGTCGCGCTTGCATATGCCTTTCTGACAGCCTATAGCCGCATATACCTGGGCGTACATTATCCGGGTGATGTGTTGACAGGTGCAATTATGGGAACCCTATTGGGAATGGCATTTGCAACTGTTCACAACAGGGTAAGAATAAGGTATTTTACATCGAAACCTTAATATCCATAAAGCTTAGCCGTAAATTTCTCGACCTTGACAGTATAGGTGCAAACTTCGCGCAACGAAGGCTCGCTGTATTTAAAATCACGATCCGTGTAGTGCGCCATTACCGTATTCATAAATTCAATCTTCTTATCCATTTCGTCGATAAATTCAACTTTGCCAAATGCCAGTACGGACCGGTACTTCATGCTGTAGCTGCAGGCCATCTGCTCGCTCTGGTAACGCAACTGATGATCGGTGCTGAAAGCAATGCATACAGCAGGATTCTTTTTCAGGATATCAATTTTATGCCCGTTCTGCGATGAGTGCAGGTATATAACACCCTCGCTGTAGCCAAAGTTGAACGGAAGCACATACGGCAGGTTATTTTCATCCACCATGCTTACATGACAAACCTGGCATTTGTTAATAATTTCATCAATTTCTTTCTGATCGGTGATAAATCGGTGGTGCATAAAAAAGGGTGTTAGGGCTTAGGAATTGGAGATTTGAATTATTCAATTTGCTTTTTTAAGAAAAGGATTCATTAGTTTTTATAAAATGTCATTGAAATATGAGCTTTGAGCTTTGAAAGCTGCCGTTTTTATAGGTAACTTTTAAAATATAAACTCCGCTTTTAAGATTATTTAATGTAATTTGATTTTCAATTTTTGCAGCTTTAAAAACTTTATTCCCTACCAAATTATAAACCTCTAAGCTCTTAATATCGTTCATATTTTGAGTGTTTCTGAAATAGATCGAGTTGTTTGACACATATAAATTGCTGATGGTATTGATTTTTTCATCCGGCACTCTCAAGGTGATATCTGAATATAAATCTAAAATCTCCGCATTGGATAATGCCTTATCATACACTTTAACTTCATCAATTGAACCGGTGAAATAACGGCCAAAACCATACAGCATTCCAATATAAATAGGATTTGAACCTGATGTATTTATAGTGTGACCATAGTCTAAAGAATAGGTTGTATTTGTTAATAACTGACCATCAGCATACATTTTAATATCCTGTATATTGGTAGTGGTTCCATCATAAACTGCGGCATAATAATGCCATTGATTTGCAGTGTTAAACTCTCTGATTAAAAGGACACCTCCTACGCTTGCGGTAAGCCCTGTTAACGATTTCGAATTTAATCCTACCTCAATTCTATCGCCATAACCAAAACTACTTGCTGATGCGCCATAACTCAAAACAACATTCGACTGCTCGGTTGGTACTACATTCGTTTTTGCCCAAAAACTAATTGTTCGTGGTGAAATGCCTAAAGGACCAGGTTGTAAACACTGAATATAATCATTAATGCCATCAAATTCGTAAGCCCTGTCAGGATTTCCGAACCGGTCAGCAGTTAATGTAGCTCCGTTAACCGTTCCGTGATTCAGGTTCCCGCTTTCATCATTGGCATTGCCGTTAAACGGGTAGTAGGCAACTACGTTTGTGTATTCATTTTTTATTTCTTCTTGGGATAATGCTTTATTATAAATTTTCAACTCATCAATACTTCCGGTAAAATATTCAGCGCCATAATTCGCCGCGCCAATTGTTACAGGATCATCAACCAGCCCATAAGGACTTGTGGCCGTAGTATGACTTGCCAATACACCGTTAACATAAACTTTCTTCGCATTTGCAGCATCCGAAACCACGGCAATATGATTCCACTGGTTTAAGATTAAAGGATTATCGGTAGTATTGGCAAAGTTTTTATATTCAAACTGGATATACCCGTTGGATGTTATTCTTACTAAATAGTTTGTCGCATTTGAATAATTGGATTTCCCAACAATCATAACAGAGCCAACTGGAAATGCATCTGGTTTAACCCAAACTGAAAATGACAACTCATTTGAAGCATTTAAAATGGTATTATGAGGGATTGTTATTACATCATTAATTCCATTAAAAAAATATGCATTGTTGACATTGCCGGATCTATCGGTTGTTAAGGTTGCCCCATAAACCGTTCCATGATTGTTATTTCCACTAACGTCATTGGCGCTACCGTTAAACGGGTAGTAGGCAACAAGGGTTTGTGCATTCGATAAAAGCGCATAAAAAAATAGGATTGATAAAGTAATTCTTGCTTTCATAGTTTCAATTTTTAGCTTATTGAAATTTCCAATCCATGATTAGTTTGCTGATTTGTAGCTGCAATAGCAATTATTTAATTTGTAAATATAGATAAATAAAACTGAAATGGTGCTAAAAAGCCGGCTTATATAAGCAATATGCTATTTGTCTGGTTTTGAATGCATTAAATATATAGAAATCGATAATGCGTATTATTTAATGTGAATCAAATATTACAATGATGCATTGCTTTTAGAGGCATTCAAGGGCTTGAAACCCTTGAATGCCTCGCCTGGCAACCAATAATTTACATTTTCAACCCTTCATTTGCATAGATAAATAATTGTCACCGATTTAATGCCTGATCAATTTTGACTTTGAAATGCAGGTATTAAGCCTGAAGCCTTGAATTACAATCTAAGGTTTTTCGATACCTTGCTTTGATTTAGGATTGGCAATAGCTTCAAGTATCCAGGTAATTAAGGAAACAATGATCGAAAACAACACTGCGGTAAAAAAACTATCGACTGCAAACCCTGTAAGCGCATAATCTGCCAGCTTGATGATAACAGCATTTATTACCAGCAGGAATAAACCAAAGGTTATTAATGTCACAGGAATAGTAAGGATAACAAGGATTGGTCGCAGAAAAGCATTCATAAATCCGATCAACACAGCTACCAGTATTGCTGTTGGAAATCCGTCGAGATAGACTCC
>JBBSBT010000375.1:0-3951 GCA_038250985.1 Bacteroidales bacterium | reverse complement strand
CGGCAATAACCTTATTCTCCTATTGAACGGCTTTTGCCAATTCTCCCGGAGTATCTGGCAGTGTAATAATTTGCTTTGTCCCGGCATCCAACAGTATCATTACAGGGGCAGACAATATGAAATAATCATTGGCTACCTTGCTGCGAATACCTTCGGAAGCCCTCAGATGTTTCCATCCCGACAATTCCTTTGCCTTTAGCATCCAGGCCTTAATTTCTGCGTCTGTTTCATCCAGGCTGATCGCAACAACTGATATTTTTTCCCTGATTTCCGGCTTTAATTGCCACGGATAAACGGCATCAACCATTTCGATGCAGTGGCTGCAGGCAGCTGACCAAAATACCAGAAGGATATATTTCGTGTTTGAATCATACAGCTTCAATTCAAATGGATTTCCATCCGCATCGTTAATTAAAATATCGGGAGCCACAACACCAGCCACCAAAGTGTTTATTCCTTTGAGCCTTTTTTCTATCTCCATTCGTTTCGAAGTAAGGCAGAAGGAATCATCGAGGTAAGGCTTCAGCACTTTCATTCCCGCAGGAATATTACTGGTTTCAAAACCCTTATAAAAATAGTCAACCATCCATCCGTATACAACAGGTAAACCTTGCCTGCTTTTTTCAATAGCTGCTCTTGCGGCCTCTGATATCAATGAATCACGCAAAATGATGGTTGTTGCATTTTTCAAATTAAGGTTAACATACGCATTCATCCATTCGTTCATTTGAGATGTTTTCGTGATGCGCGGATCGGCAAAATCAATACCATCAAAATAATGATTTATCACACTCTTTTCCCGATCTGCTTGACTACCTTTCCAAATGATTTGCGGTATGTAATAGAATTTATACATATTGCCGGCAAACAAAGATGTATCTTTAACATATTGATTATTAAGCCATTTATTATATATTTTTCGTCTTTTTTCAAATTCTTTAATCCCCTGCCTGTAGAATTTTGATTTAGTATCATCGTAATTCATAAGAAAATTCTGCAATTCGCTTATCATCGATCTATTCTTCTTATTTTCATTTAAAAAAGAAGTGAAAGTTGTGTTTTCCCTCTCTCCTTTCTGAAACCAGGCACTATCCTGATTGTTGCAATACATTGGGTTCAACCAGAGTTCAAGGCTCTGCATATGGATCAAAATGCGCTTTTCCGAAGGATAAGAAGGGCTGTCTTTCTTCTCTTTGTAATCAAAACGCAGGACAAACTCGCCTGGCAATTCACCCGTTGGAACTTCAAAATTGGTTGTTTCACCGTTTTTCAATCCGGGCACTTCAACAATGGATTTGAATTGATTTGATCCCGTTAAGGGTATAAGTGAGATTTTACTTTCATAAACCCCGCGAAGGTGAATACGCAATGACACAGGAATATTTTGAGACCATCCACAAATTGAAAGCAATGCAAACAAGAACGCTGATAGCAAGCGTTTAATCATTGGAAATTCCGGTTTGGATTTTGTTATTTGCATTTTGATGAAAGCTAACCAATAACAGCACAAAGGTCGTGGATGAGTTTTTTTTATAATTCGAGACATGAAAAAGAATACGAACTCGATTTCAGCATTTCTAAAAGATCTGGTGTTAAATGGCAAAAATAAATTAAAATAGGGGAATATATCCGATCCGTCTTTTACTTTGGATTTCGATGAAGTAAATCAATTTGTCAGTCTTTTACACAGCGAACTGTAAATCCAAAGTCCTTGGAATAGACACTTCCGCCACTAACTCCGGCCCCAAAGGACAAACTCTTTCCATGAGTCTCACTTTCCTGGTCACTGCTCCAATAGTTTCCTCCTGTCCCACGGTTTTGCAGATCGCCAAAACCAAGGCTAAGTTCCCCGGCAGCATGGAGTTTTAGATCGGAATTCCATGGACCGTTCCAATTGGTCCAACTCCCCCAGAAATCAACAGCTTGCCATTCGGACGAAGTGGGTAAACGCCAACCGTTGCCTATCTCAAGTGCACATGGATCATTGGCGGGCTGCCAATTTGCATTTTCAATGATGTTGTTATTCCATGCATTATCTGGAAATCGCATCGCACCATCATGCATATAACCTTGCTTTCGGTTAAATTGCCAATACCAACCGGCCGATGCTTCCGTAGCATCGTTATAAGCAGTTGCCTGGTGATCCGCACCCAGATTTGCTGTAATCCAGCACTTTGTCGGTTCGCCGGGTATATTTGAAACGGTGCCATACGTAACCGTTTTGGTAACCGGGGCAGTATTTCCGGCCACATGATTTATGGTAATTGAAGCGCCACATGACCAGGATGCTGTAGTGAAGCTGACCTCATTGCCGTAAGCAGTTCCTGCATTGTTGGTTGCATATGCCCTTAAATAATAAATCGTTCCGGGACTTAATCCCTGTATATTGCTCACAAATGTCCCCAAACCAGATCCATCGGAAGTATGAGAATCAGAAATTGTCGGATGCAGGTTTTTACTCCAGCAAACACCCCTATGCGTTACAGCTAATCCACCGTCGGATGTTACGTTACCTCCGGCAGTGGCGGAAGTCTGCATATAATTTACCTGCGCGGTGACAACAGCTGCCAGATTTCCAACATAAGTCATATTACAGATATAGGTAGTGTCTTTATGAGGACTGTCAAATAACCGGATATCCGTAAACCCGTTTTTCATCACAGTATATAACAGCTGATTTCCTGAATTATATTGAAAACCCAGGTTAATGTCTGAAGCTGTACTTTTAAACTTTTCCTTCGAACCTCCCAGGTATTTAATACTATTCCCTACATTTCCAGTCGGATTACAAAGCAATTTTACCGTTTTGAAATTATTTTCAGCGAAAACAGAAAGCAGCATCAGTCCTGAACCATTCGCACTAATTTCAAACATATGGTTTCCGGCGGAAAATTCATTTTCATATTGAGCCAATATTTTCCCCGTCATGTCAGATATGCGTAAGCGTAGACTGCTTCGTTTTTTTATTCTGATCGTCAGGGAAGTATTATCAATAAAAGGATTGGGGCCATTTTGCGAAATCTGTAACGGCAATCCGCCATCTATGCTGTTTGCATTAAGGCCTGTTGTTGGTGGCAACGCCAAAACAGGAAGCGGCCCATAAATCATTGTATCACATGCGAGAGTTAAATTCTCGACCAAAACGCGGTCTAAGTCAATGTTTGTTTGCTGGCTGGCATCTTTCCCCTGAAAGGTCAGCGTTATTGATTGAGCATTACTGCCATAAGCAAGTAATAATAACAGAATCAAGCCTAAATTTATTTTCATAGTATCCCAAATCAAAATTTCATACATTTCATACTGAATACTTGTATTTTATTTGCTAAAAATACACTGAATATGAAACTGCTGTTAAGTTGTTTTTTTATCCTCTTGTTTTACCTTGTGAAAAGGCTGCTAAAAATGCTGTAAATGAGCAAATCTAATGCTTATTCAACGCAAAATCCATAACTCAGCGTATGCAATCATTAAAATATAATTCGTGTGATTTCCAGTAAAGCTATTAATGTTATTCTGATTTCAGATAAAAAAAAGATTTAATTGAATTTGATGAACCTTAATCTGGCATCCATTCCTTTTAACAATACCGGCTATCCCAAAATATTTTCCATTACAAATAACTTAATTTTAAATAATTTGCTATATTTGCATCCTATAGGCTACATAATAATTTTAATATATTATTAATGAAGCCTAAGGGTTACGTTATAAATAAAATATGGAAAATGGCAACAGAATCTTATTCAACGGATTGGCAAAGCATGGGTGATCCGGCCATAGTGACCGAACTGGGGTCGATACTCAAACAATTTCGTCTGCAACAAAACCTCAGCCAGGAAAAGCTTGCCGCCAGGGCAGGGCTTTCCCGCAGCGCAATCCATGAACTGGAAAACGGCAAAACGGCAACTTCACTTATTACTATAGTCCAGGTGCTGAGAGCCTTACAACAAT
>JBBSBT010000374.1:0-3952 GCA_038250985.1 Bacteroidales bacterium | reverse complement strand
TTTTACACAATTCAATTCTCCTGAGTCGTTCCAATGAGAAATAATATAAGAGTATCCGGAAAGAAAAAGGAAAAGACTGTTTGTTGAATTACCCACCCCGAACCTCCATGCAAAACACAAAGGGCGTAAATCATTAAATATCATACTATTTTGTTGTTTATTTGAGTTGTAGCTGCCTCCGCAAAACACAAAGTGGCATTAATATATTTGCTTGCTTCCCCGCTGCTTATTTTGTAACTTTACGATGCTTTTAAAAAAAACCGGAGGCAATTATGAAAACTCAAATTGATGTTCTGCTATCGAAATTACCGAAAAAGGTATTTCTGGCAATGGCAGTATTAGTTACTCTTAGCATTGCTATCGACAGTGCATTTCATGCATCACATATCATGGTTTTTTTCTCGCTCATCATCTTTTCGGTGCTGTTTTTTTCATTGTATATTGAATCGGAGCACCACAAACTGGGAGTCAGCATAAGCTGCCTGTTATTGGGAAGTATATACCTGGTTTTCCACCCTATTGATTTTTCCTGGTGGAGGTTCACATTTTATTCACTCCCCCTCTATTTATCAGGGATACTTTTCCTGACAAGCTGGCTGGTAAGCCGGCATCACCCTCATAAGCAAAGCGGAATACATTAATATACAGTACCAGGATGATCTGGTGTTATTAATACATATATTGATTTAAAAAAGATAAAAAGTAATTTATCCGGGTGTTAAGATATTAACATTCAACTGTTTATTTCTTTCAGGGTGAAGGGATTGATCCGGAAATTCCTTCCTTACCCTTACAAGGGATAGGGACAAAAAGGGACTTTATAAATAACGGTACATGCAGAAGCGGATTAAGGATTGGATATCTTTTTTTTCACAGGACCCCATAACTTTATGGTTCAATATGATAAGCCCAATTTCACACCGTATTTCTTCGTGTTATAAAAGTCTGTGCCATGCAGGTTTGTGCCATAGTACTTCCTCAGGTTCAATCCATAACAGCTCCTGGCTACAACCTACGCTATGCATAACCAACTCACACCTGATGGGTAATGGGCTTTGGTCTTGCGTTGTGGCCGATCCCTGTAATTTGCCAAAGACCTCAGATTTTCTGGTTTTTTTGATCTAAATTTAATAAATTAATTTTTAACAGCAGAGGCCAGAAATTACTTTAACGACTTCAGGCTATTAACCTTATATCCACTGTTATATGAAGTTTACTCTTTTAAAAAATTAAAATTTCAGAGAAATGAAAAAAACTTTACTATTTCTGACAATACTCGCCTTAACCGGCTGGAGTGTAAATGCACAGATTTCCATCCCAAACGGAGATTTTGAAACATGGAACAATACATCGTTTGATAATCTCCAGGATTACAGAACCTCGAACATGGAGGCGTTTTATAACTGCAATGCTTCTGCTAACTGTGTAAAAACTGCAGATGCTTCAAGTGGTTCATGGGCCTTACATTTAACTACAATTGGTTCTGGTGTGGGTCCTTGTTTTGGTTATATTGTAAATGGCAATCCTGAGGATGATCCTCAATTCTGGCATGGCGGGATTGCTTATGATCAAAAACCCACAGGCATACAGGGATTTTACAAATCGGATATCCCGGTTGGCGATTCAGCACTCATACTGGTTAATTTTTCGCTGGATGGAAATAATATCGGTTTGTATATGTTTAAACTGGGTGGTACGACCACAACCTATACACCTTTTTCATTCACTTTTAATCCACCTCTTCAGGCTACCCCTGACTCAGTTATATTTGGAGCAACCTCCAGCGATGTGTTTAGTGGCACGCCTATTACAGGGAGCACATTACTGCTTGACAATATATCTTTTACCGGGGTAACCAGCCAACCTGCATTGCTGAACGGCGATTTTGAAGACTGGACAACTCTAACTTTGTACAACCCGGCACAGTGGTACCTTAATTTCGGAGATGTGTCGGCTATTAAAATGACAGATGACAAACATTCGGGGGCAAATGCCATTGAATTAACCACTACTTTGGGGAATGATAATGGTCCTGTTGCACGTAACGCAACCATAAGCACCGGATACTGGGAATGCGATAACAACGACAATTGCTATCAAATGGGCGGTTTCCCCTATGACAAACAGGTTGATGCGCTGAGTTTCTGGTATAAATATGCGCCGATGCCGAATGATGAAGCAGAGGTAAACATTACTTTTAAAAAGGATGGCAATCAATTTGATTGGGCGGGTATAAGACTTTCAGCTTCATCGGAATATAAATACGTAGAAATCCCATTTAATCTCTGGCAGGCACCCGATACGGTGATAGTTGACTTCCAATCATCTTTATGGACAAACAGAACTGTCAATTATATTGGCTCAGTATTGAAAGTTGATGATGTTGTTTTCAAATCGCAACAATCCACAGTTGGATTAACCAGCCGTATGACCGATGAAAAAATATCAGTTTTCCCGAATCCCTGCACAGGCATTTTTTCAGTAAAAAGCAGCCTGAAGAATTCAACCATAGAAGTAATGAATCTGCTTGGCGGTAAAGTTAGGTCGGTGCAAATAAGCGATGAAAATGCAGTAATCGATTTAAGCGATCAGCCGAAAGGAATTTATTTTTACCAGATTAAAAGCAACCATGAAATAATAAAGCAAGGAAAGATTGTAATTAATTGATAAACATGTTATTAATACCACATTTTTCCGGAACCTACAACGTTACATGATTATTTGTAACCATTTGATCACCATACTATTTAACTAAAAACCCCGCATAAAACGGGGCTTTTAGTTTTTTAAAACTTGTTGGTTAATTGAATTTTATATCAGCATTTTAAGGAGAACCAGTAGAATTACTACTATTCCAAGAACCACGAAAAGTTGTATCCCTCCGGTGTATTTTGTTTCTTGTCCTGTTTGCTGTTTTTGATTTTCTGCATTCATACTTTTTTGTTTTTAATATTATTACAGGGTTCATAGATACCTTATCTCATAGAATTAAAATAAGACAACATATTTCCCTAAAAAATGGTTTGTTTAAAGAAACTGTCCGGAATTGGAATTCCGAAAACAGGAAGCAGGCAGAATTCTATAATCGCAGGTTGCCCTGGAATAAAAAAACAGGAATATCGGGATAAATCAGCCTGTTGTCCGGCTGAGAAGACATTAGGATAATTTCGGGAACAGAAAGAACATTTTGCACATGATATTTTCCCATGAAATGAAAAGGAACCCATTCATTTTTGGATAACAAATTCACATAGGCAGCTGAGTTATCAGGAACCAGAAAAGGATCAAGAATGGCTGGCTTTTGAATAAGCGTTTCCTGTAGGGTGTAGGCTATATCTTTCTGCAAATCAAGTTTAACCAGGCTCCCGAGAAGCAGGGATTGGAAAAAAATAATCACAGCGAAAAGCGACAGGAACGGTTTCATTTACAAATGAAATTTCGGATGCAAAGATAATGTATTGTTGTGCAGAAAATACCGGGGAAATCCAGGTTTATTTTTAATGTCGACATTTATAACAATTGGCAATTTACTATTGCATCGGATTAACGCCAGATTATATCGTACTACAAATCCATAGTATGAAAATTGGAAATATCAGGAGGAAGTACAGATACCTGAAGACAGTTCATTTATTTTGTTTCCATTTATTGAATTGGTATATTCTCCCTATAAATAGTAATATCATGATCACTTATGATATATGAAAGTACATGATGTTACAACAATTAATGAATTTAACAGAAATTGAAATAAATAATACATTTTCAACTGCTCCCGGATATTGAATAAAGCCATAAAATAAAATGACGGTTTTCAGAATGCAAACAGCCCGGCTTCCCGGGCTGCTGATGCGTTGAAGGATAGAAAGGTGTTTTTTAATCTCTTTTTTTGATACAAATATTTTTTTCAAACAGATTTCAATACTAATAGTGAGGAAAGGGACATTCCATT